>JAGQQQ010000002.1 GCA_020426125.1 Planctomycetaceae bacterium | reverse complement strand
TGGGGTGCATGTACCATTCGCGAAGAAACATAATCATCTGCTCCTTCGCGTAGTTTATGTCGAGATGGGCGAACGGAATCATATGGAACGCCGAGTCCCAGGCGGCGTACCAGGGGTATTCCCATTTGTCGGGCATGGAGATCACGTCCCGATTGAACAAGTGGCCCCAGTCTCCATTCCGGGGAAGGTGGTTAATCTTGTCGAAGATGGGACGCTCGGGGCCGTGGTTCAGCCAATCGTTGACGGAGTAGTAGTAGAACTGTTTCGTCCAGAAGAGTCCCGCATTGGCCTGTCGAAGAACGCGACGTTCGTCTATGGTCAGCCCGGCATCGACTTTCAAATCGTAGAATGCGTCCGCTTCCTGTTTGCGGAGATCAAACGTGTCCTCGAAAGATGAGCCAAACGGGACGTCTGGAGCGAGGTCCTCGCGACACAGTCGAAGCCGAATGGTGATTTGGGAACGAGCGGGAACGCTCAGAATATAATACGCGGCGGATTTGGTCCCCTCGGGTGTCGCGTTCAGGGCGTCTTTCATCCCCTTAATCAGATACAGATGGAACGCGTCTTTACATCCGGGAAGGTTGACTTGGGGGGATCGCAAACGGCCGGAGTTGGTTTCGTTCTCCGTGAACCACCAAGGGGCGCGATAGCCTTTGGGACCGATGTCAGCATAGATGCGATACCGGCCTAAGGTCGCATCCTCCGCGAGAAGTCCGCCGTCGGGTTGCAGCGCGAGAGATGGCTTCGCGTGGTCCGCTTCAAATGTCGTGTTCGAATCCCAGAAATTGCGAAACCAGAACGTGGGAAGGAGGTGCAGCCGAGCGGAGTCGTTTCCCCGATTGCAAATTGTGACGCGGATCAGGGTGTCCTCGGGGGCCGCTTTGGCATATTCCACATGGACATCGAAATACTTGTTGTCGTCGAATACGCTGGTGTCGATCAGTTCGTATTCCCGTTCGTCGCGATTGCGGCGGGAATTTTCTTCGATTAACTGGCGATAGGGGAATTCCTGCTGGGGGTATTTGTAAAGGCCATGGCAATAGGAATGGGTCGGAAGGGCGTCGAGGTAGTAGTAGCACTCTTTGACGTCTTCGCCGTGGTTGCCTTCGGGGCCACTCAGACCGAACAAGCGTTCTTTCAGAATGGGGTCTTTGCCGTTCCAGAGGGTAATGGCGAAGCACAATCGATTCTGGCGGTCAGTCCATCCGAGGATCCCGTCTTCCCCCCAGCGATACGCCCGCCAGACCGCGTTGTCGTGGGTGAAGTGATTCCAGGGTTCGCCGTCGAGCGAGTAGTCTTCCCGAACGGTTCCCCATTGCCGCTCCGCGAGGTAGGTCCCCCAGCGTTTCCAGTTCGCGTCTTCACTCCGCCGAGACTCCGCTGCCAGGCGTCTGATTTCGGCGCTTCGAAGCGGAAATGGGGGCATGTACGGACCTTTGCTGGTGTCGGGTGGGGAAACTTCTTTCGGCAGCGAAACGCGGGGAATGGGATTCGAGTGATGTTCCGGCGGCTCTTTCGGTAAATGCAGTTGATTTCCGACCTTTTGAGGGTACACATCCGAGCGGACATTGCCTACATAGTTCAGGCAGTCGAATGACTGGAATCAAGGAACTCCTATGCCTTGGGTGTTCCAAGGGTGAGTTTCGGTAGGAATCGCGTCGTCAATTGTGAGTGATGTATGGCAGACTGGGAACGGAACGTCTCTTTTCAGGTCGATATCGCGGGGATTATCGACATCATGGGGGTGTCGCTCTACAGTCGGCAAGACACGCCCATTCGAGAGTTGATTCAGAACGCTCACGATGCGATCACCCGTCGGCAACGAGGTGACCTCTCCTTCCAGGGTCGAATTGATGTCCGTCAGAATTCCGAGGTGGGGACCATCTCGTTCTCGGATGATGGTGTCGGCCTGACGCACGAAGAGGCGGAGAAATACCTCGGAACCTTGGGATCCGGGATTACCGGGCTGATCAAGAGAGGCGAAGCGGTCGAGGAACTCGATACGGCCGTCACCGATCAAGGGGACTTGATTGGCCAATTCGGGGTGGGGCTGTTCAGCGCCTTCATGCTGGCGGATCGGCTAATCGTCGAGACCAAAAGTAATCACGATGAAGATCCGGTTCGCTGGGAAGCCGGGGCAGCGACGGACATTCAACTCTCTCGGGGATCGCGCGAGACTCCCGGGACGACCGTCACTCTCGCTCTGAAAAAGCAGCACGTGGCCTTCGCGAAGGATGCCGAGAAGCTGGAACGGGCGATCCGCGAACATGCCGACTTTCTTCCAGTTCCCATCTACTTGAATGACAACCCTCAACGTGTGAACGTCATTCACGCCGCGTGGTTCGAAGCGACGCAGGATGAGGAATCGACGGAACTCGCCTTGCAGGAGTATTTCGACGAAACGCCGTTGGATGTGATTCCTGTCCGGATGGAGCGGCCGATCTCCATCGCCGGCGCGCTATACGTCACCCCTCAGCGAGTGCCGGGATTCAATGATCTGCCCACGGTCATGGTCACGATCCGCCGAATGGTGATCTCCCGAAAGATTCAGGGGCTGTTGCCGCCCTGGGCCACCTTCATTCGAGGCTGTCTGGAACTGCACGACTGTTCCCCGACTGCCAGTCGAGAGGATCTGGTTCGCAATTCGGCCTTCGATACCGTTCAGGGGGTGATCGAGAGTGCGTTGTATGACCATTTTGAGGGACTCGTTGAACACGATCTCCAGCGGCTGGAAGCGATTGTCAATTGGCATCGCTACACCTTCGCGGGGGCGTCTCTGGAGAATGCGAGGCTGCGACAATTGCTGCGACGCTGCTATCGATTTCCCACGTCGCATGGTTCACTCACGATTGAAGAGATCTTCGCGAAGTCCGATGCCGATCCCCTGTACGAAGAAGAAGCGGAGAAGGTCATTTGGTTCAACACGGATCGGCGTCAGGAGCAATGGGTCAATTCGCTCTTCAGCGGGTTGAGTGTGCCGTGTGTCCATACCTTCCGCAGTTTCGAGGAGTCGCTGCTCGCGTTGTGCGTCAGTGACGAGAACTCGGCCGGAACGTACACGGACCTGCGGATCGCCACTCCGAGTGCTCCGAACTTTGCGAACACGATTTTGGGAGTGACGGATCTCGAAGACGCCGAGCCGGTGTGGACAGAGTTTTTCGACAGTGTGGAGGCCAAGATCCTGGTGGGATCGTTCCGCAATGATTTGCCCGTGATGTCGTTTCTCAATGAACGGTACGAACTCGCGAAGACGTTTGATGAGATGAAGCAGCGGGGTGAGATTCCGCCGGGATTTCAGCGGTTGATCGACTCCCATTTTCAGGATGCTCCGGTCGAGGAGAACGAGGTGATTCTCAATCGGAGCCATCCGATGGTCGCCCGCGTTCTCAGCCGGAGTCCTTCGGCGCCATTGGCGAGTGTGCTGCGATTGATCGTCATCAACTCCCTCAACTCAGCCGGAGCGGCGACACCGGCCAGCGCGAGGAAACAGCAACAGGCGGATCTGGATTGGATCGCCGAGTGTCTTTGGGGACGCGATGAGTAGTGGGGCTGGAGTTCATCGAGATCGAACCCCGTGTCAAAAGAAAGCGGTGACGAGTCTCCGCACTCCAGAAGGGGGAGTAGACCATTCACGGCAGGGCAGCGGGGAGTGGGAGGGGGAAGATCACCACTTGGGCCTTTTGGTCGTGGAAAAGGGGAGTCCGCTTCAGGAAGGCCTCGCGTTGCCATTCCTCGCATTCCTTGAGATGAACCACGGCGTAGGAAGCGCCGGTCCAGAGAATCGCCTCTTCGCTGAAGTCTCCGGGAAAGTCAACTGCTGCCTGTTTTGTCAGAAAGTGTGAGTCGGGAAAGAATCCCGAGTAGCCATTCACCAGGGGGCGGTCGTAGTTGAACGCCAGCGTCATTTGCTCGGCGGTGAATTCGTAGCTGGCGACGGAAGAATCCTTCGCGAACGGGAAATGGATCAGGCTCTCATACGGTTCGGTCTCCTCTCGGATCCAAGTCATCCAGTTTTCATTCCTTGTCGGGTCGGGGGGCGAGGTCATTCTGGACGGCAGGGGCCACGTTTCCACAATTGCCAACACCGGGAGGAGGACTACCATGCTTCGCGAAATTCGGAGGCCCCAAGTCTGGAACCGGGCGGTCCACTCCCAGAGGGTTGCCACTCCTTCGGCGGCCAGACAGGTGACTCCCCATTGTACGAAGATGGCAAACCGAAACGGCGTCCGCAAATATCCCACACCCGGACACCATTCACGCAGAGAAACAAACGGCGACCACCCCCAAACTTCAAAGTGGGTGCCACACGAGAGGGTCAACGCGGCTGTTGAGAAAGCGAGAAGGAAGACCGTCCAGTTTGTTCGAACCAAAATCCCGCGGCAGAGTCCACAAACGGCCAAAAGGAGGGTGATTCCTCCTACGCCAAGCGGACGTCCGGGATGGCCGAAATGATAATTCAGCCACGGGAGAGACGGACTCCTGTGCCAGGCGTAGTCGTCCGAGTAAGCGGAGAGCGTTTCGACGCGGTCGATGTGGCGAGGGGACGCATCTGGGGCGAGGTATTTCAACTGAGCCCAGACAATCGGGGAGACACACACAGCGGCGGTGATCACTCCGATCGCCAGACTTCCCCAGAGTTTCCCATACTTCCATTGATGCCCGACAAGGATCAACAGACTGGGACTCAACAGGGCAAACATCAGGCCGTAATAATTACAGGAGGCGTACGTCAGTCCAAAGGACAGACCGATCAGCAGGCCATTTCGGAGGGTCGGTCGCTCGCATAGATTCATTACGCCAAGGATCATCAGCAACGATCCCCACAGGCAGGTCAACTGCAGGACTCCCAATTGCCAGGAAATAAACGGCAGGAGCAGCCCCATCGCTCCGCCAAACATCGCTGCGATGGTCGGCAGGCCGCTCCGACTCAGAAGCAATCGGGTCAATAGGGAATTTAGTGCCAGGGTGGCCAGGAGATAAACGTTGTAAGCGATCGCAATTGACCCTGTGATCCAGACCAGAGGGGCGACGGCCCATGTCGTTGGCTGAGGTTCTGAGAACGCGAACGTCCCGAGGCGGGGGGAGAAGATGGGAGCATGCCAATAGCCGAAAAGTCCGTGTGCCAGCCGATCGCTGTTCCAGCCGACGGTCCACAGGTTGAAGAGGGGGACGGTGTCGACCGGCTCCCGTCCCTTCGGAATGACTTGTCCAGTTAGCAATTCTTTCGCGGTTTCTCCAGAAAACCCGGACAGTAGAATCAGCGCAGCCACGACCCATAAGAACCATTCTGACAAGATTCCTGGGTGACGTCGGAAAAAGCTCAATCGTGTGCACAAGGGATTGTCAGGTGACGAGTCGGATGTCGGACACGCCCCGAAATTGTTGGACTGACGGGGGAATGGGCATTTCTTTCAGGGAACGTTGCGACCTCGGACGATACCAACTTCTGCGGTTTCGTGGCAGAATCTGTTTGAGTTTTGGGATTTGAGTCCCGTAGAATCGATGATCGTCGAGGAATCCCGACGGTCTCCCGTCTCAAATCTTTGGGATTCCTGTTTTCGTCGGCCCCCTGAACGGAGTTTTCCAGAGAGAGCATGTCTCTTCCCTTTCCCCCTCGCTTGTTGTTGTTCTCTGTTCTGGCATTCACTGCGGAGAATGTCATCGGAGCAGGAACCGCCGCTGCCGATTTGATTCGACTCCACTCTGGGGGAGAAGTCCGGGGGGAAGTCCGAGACGAACCTCCGTCCAGCGAGAAACGCAAGGGAGATAGGGAAGCCGAAAAGGAATCCCACTCGCTCACCGTCATCACGCTTTCGGGAGCAGAGATGGTCCTCGCCCAACCGGACGTGGAATTCGTCGAACAGCGGACCGCGATCTTCGAAGAGTACGTAACCCGAGCCCGAGTGGTCGAGGACACCGTCGAGGGGCACTGGGATCTCGCGGAATGGTGTCGTAGCCAGCGATTGCTGGATGAGCAGCGAGAGCAGCTGGAACGGGTCGTCGAACTTGAACCCGACCACGCTGAGGCGAGGGGAATCCTCCGGCACGTCAATCGGAACGGCGTCTGGATGAGCCGCGAGGAGATGATGCGGCAGCGAGGATACGTTCAGCACCGAGGCCGCTGGATTACCACACAAGAGATGGAACTCCTGAACAAGACTTCCGCTGAGCGAGAAGCGGAACTGGCGTGGTTTCCGAAAATCCGGACGTGGCTCGCCTGGGCGACGTCCACGAGTCCCCAACGTCAAAAGGATGGGGTGCAAAACCTCAAAGACATTCAGGATCCGGATGCCATTTCTGCACTGGACCGTTTTCTGGGGAGCCATGAATCACGCCAAGTCCGATTGTTGATGGTGGAGATTCTGTCGGGGATCAGCGATCAGCGGATCGTGGTTCCATTGTTGGAGTTCTTTCTGTACGACGGGGACCCGGTTGTGCGTCGTGGGGCGATTGATCTGCTCGGACCGGCCTATCTGGATACGGCATTGCCTCATTTGGTGAAGGCGCTGGACGACGACAGCAATCTGACCGTGAATCGCGCTGCGGAGGCACTGGGCTTTCTTGGCGACGAGCGGGCGGTCCCCCGGTTGATCGAGTCGCTGATCACAAGTCACAAATACAAGGTGGCCGTTCCCCAAGGGAATCAAATGTCGTTTGGAACGGGCGCCGACGGTCGGCCGACCATGGGCGGATCCAGTCTGATTCCTCCCGGGATCGAGATGATGGCCCGCGCCGGGCAACTCCCCTATGGAGCAATCGTGAATCCCCCTAACGTTCCAGGTGCCATGAAGACGGTGACCGTTCGCGTGACGGTCAAGAACACTGATGTTCTCGGGGCGCTTCAGAAATTGACCGGACAGGATTTCGGGTACGACGAACGGGCCTGGCTGCAATGGTGGACGGTCAAAAAGGGATAATTCCCCAAGCGTGGCGCTTCAACATATGTTAGGCTCTCGAACAATTGGGCCAGATTGAGGACGAGGGACGTCCGCTCCCAGCCGCATCGACCTGAACTTGACCGCCAGATGCCAAATTCCCAACCGAAGTCCTGCGGCGTCCTGATTGTCCGGGGACGTCCGATCGATTCCTTTCTGCTCATGAAGCATCCCGACCGCTGGGACCTTCCCAAAGGGCACGTGGACCCGGGGGAAACGGAACTCGAATGCGCTCTGCGAGAGATGGAAGAAGAGACCGGGATTCCGCGAGCGGCTGTGACTCTCATCCCGGATTTCCGCTATGAGGCGGAGTATCACGTGTCGGGGCAACGATACGGGGGAAAATCCGGCGACCAACTTCTGAAAAAACTGGTGTTGTTTTTGGGGCGTCTGGACGAGGACTGCCCCATCGCCGTAACGGAACACGGCGATTTTCGCTGGTTTGACTGGGATCCCCCGCACAAGATCCAGAAAAGGACCATCGATCCCGTGTTGGCGTTGGTTGAGAAATTTCTACGTGAGAATCCCGGCTGCTGATTGGTGGTGAATGGGTTCTCCGGGCTGATGCCTACAGCTAATCGGGGAGAAACCCCTTTTCCCGAAGTTCCTGAATGTTGCCCGGGGCGGATTCCAGGATTCTTTGCGTCGTGTACTTGAAGACGGCCAACGGTCCCCGGTTGTAAGGCGCCGTGAGGATCGCGACCCGGTCTTCCTGTTCGGCGTCGAACCGTTCATTGAGCCGAGCGACGACTTCCGCGACGCTGTCGCTGTGAAACTCGGATTTCCGGGATTGATTGGAAATCTTGAGGTTCGAAAAGGCGGCGGTGCGGGCCATGACGAAGTCGAATAGCCCTGCATACTCATCCTCTTCGAAAAGATTCTGAAACTCGGGGGACATGTTGTAGGGAGTGATCAGCATGGGGCGGGCGACTTTGACCGTTCCCTGACTGACTTCGACCGGTTCCCCAGGAATCTTAGCGTCGACGACGAGAAAGTAGGGAAGGTCAGATTCGCCAAAGGTGAACAGCGTGTACGGAACACTCCGCACGATCTTGACCGAGTTCCAGAGCTCGTAAAACCGTTCTTCCGATGAGTTGTATGGGGAGTTCATTTCTCTAGTTGATCGAAACTTCGTTGTGACCACAAGGTTCTGGATCGGGTTGCCATTCTTGACAACAGCGGCTCGGATCGAGAAAACACGCGGAAAATTCCCCATTTCAATGGAACCAGAGAATTTCCCTCGCCGATGGACTGCCAGACTCTTTCATGAAGAGTTTTTCCCGCTCCAGGAAGCATGGGAATGCTCCCAGGCCGGGTTTGATGTTGGGGGATCGGCGATGTGGGAACTTCATTCGTCATTATTTTCATCGTTTCCTCCCACGAAGCGATGAAGCCGTCCTCCGCACACGACGTGGAGGAATACCGGAAAGGAAATCCTCTCATGAGTGGACCCATTGTGCGGACCGGGGCGACCCCCGAATATTGGAGCAACTG
>JAGQQQ010000160.1 GCA_020426125.1 Planctomycetaceae bacterium | reverse complement strand
GGTCTCCGGAGAAGTGATGGTCTTCGTCGTCCTAGCGGTGGTGGCTTTGATCCTTGTCAACACGCAGGCTGTCACCTCGTTAACCACCGAGCGAGACGGTCAGACACTTGAACTTTTGCTTGTCACGGAAGTCTCCGCGCGCGAATTTGTGTTCAGCAAGATGGGCGGCATCTTCTTTAATTCCAAAGAGATCATTCTGGCGCCGATGCTCTATCTCACCATGGCCTGGGTTCGGGGTGGTGTCGATCTGGAATCGCTGATCTTCAGCCTTTTCGGGTTCCTGATTCTGGTGGTTTTCGCTGCCACTCTCGGACTGCATCAGGGTTTCGCCTACACCTCTTCACGATCGGCGATTCTCAATAGTATGGGGACCGTGTTCTTGCTGTTTGTGGGGACTTTCATCTGCATGATCCTGATGGTGGAGTCGCGGTCGTCCTTCGCCTTGCAGTTCGTGTCGTTTCTTGGGTTCATCGGCGGTGGCAGTCTCGGGTTGTGGAGTTCTTTGACACATCGGATTTCCTCGACGGCTCTGGCGATTGCCGCTTCCATTTTGCCGTTTCTCACGTTTTACGCCGTGGTCAGCTTTCTCCTTGAGGATACGGCGGCTGTCTTTGCCGCCTTGGGATTCGCTTATCTTTTTACAACTGCGGCAATGCTGATCCCGGCGGTGAGTGCTTTCGAAGTGGCACTAGGCCGCGCAACGCTTGAGCGAGGATGAACCAGTTCCTGGATTCCGCGTCCCTCTGGTTGCCGGGCATCCTGGTGATGACCGCGATCGTTTTTGGCTCCGCGTTTTTCTCGGGCAGCGAAACGGCGCTGTTTTACCTGTCGCGGGACGACCTGCGAAGGATGCGGTCAGGACATGCCGGAGAGCGTCTCGCGGCGACGTTGTTGAAGGATCCCGATCGGCTCTTAACAACCGTTCTGTTCTGGAATCTTGTCCTGAATCTTGCCTACTTTTCCGTCTCCCTCGTCACGGCCAAGCGGCTGTTGGACGCCGGTCAGCCGACGGCGGCCGGAGTCCTCAGTTTTGGCGGCCTCGTTGGGATTATTATCTTTGGTGAGGTGGCTCCAAAAAGCGCCGCAGTGCTGTTTTGCCGGCCAATCGCCGTTTTGGCGAGCCTTCCCTTGTCCATCGCGGCCAAAGTCTTGGATCCCGTTCTGCCGTTTCTGGGGGCGACCACACGTGCGATGCGAAGGATCGGATGGCCCCATCTGAAGCCAGAACCTTACCTTGAGGTGGACGACATCGAGCGAGCCGTCGAGACGTCGGAATTGGGGGTGGAGTTGGTCCGTATCGAACAGCAGATCCTGGGCCGAATCCTCGAATTGTCCGACATGACCGCCGAAGAAATCATGCGACCTCGCGGCACCTACCAGTTGTGGCAACCACCAGTGCATCTCCGCCAGATCCGAGAACGCGGCACCTTGCCAGAGTTTCTGCTGATTGCTGGTGAGGACCGGGATACGGTATCATTCGCGGTCGATCTGTACGATCAGGCGCGACTGCCGGATGAGAACCTGGAGAAACTCGCCGAGAAGGTTGTCTACGTCCCCTGGTGCGCGACCGCCTCGGACACCCTTGCCAAGATCCGTTCCTCGCTGGTGAGCGTGGCGACCGTCATCAATGAATATGGGGAAACGATCGGAATCGTGACTGAGGACGATATCCTCGACACGCTTCTCAACCCCCAATCCAGTCGGGGAAAGCGGTTGCTCGAACGAGAGCCCGTGGTGATGACGGGAGACGGCGAAATCATCGCCGATGGCCTCGCCACGCTTCGCTACCTCGCACAGCGGCTGGACATTGATTACGACATTGAAGATGGGGCGCCCGTGACTGTCGCGGCGCTAATCCATGATGAGTTGGAGCGATTTCCCGAAGTGGGGGACATCTGCCGTTGGACCCGTTACGACATGGTTGTCATCCACGCTGGGGAACCGGGGGATCCCATCCAGGTTCGGTTACAGCCCACACATGGCTCCATCTCCGACGGAACCGATCCTTGACCGCCTGCCAAACGATAGCAAGTTCACGGGCGCAAAAGTCACAGTTTGGCAGCATTCCGCCTCTCAGGCTGGATGAGGCTCAAGGCTGGATTTGTCCCAGCGTGACGTCCGATGACGTTGGGTTCCCCGAATCGGGTTGCATGACCCAGCGCGCCTCACTGGCGTATTGAAATTCCTTGAGATTGGGATCGAAGCGGTCGCCGGGACGGTAAAACTTCAACTCGACGACTTTTCGCCAGACTTGCCGACTCCCATCGGCGGCGGTCCGGACCTCGTAGCCGTTGGTGCAACCGTTAATCAGAATCTTGAAGAAGTCGGTGTCGGGATCGACTCCCCGCCATGTTGCGACACCCCAGATCCATTTTTGAGTTTCCGCATCCGCCGCAGTCGGATCCGGGACATCCTGGACGACGTCCACGGAATTGAGATACGTCCCTTTTCGTTCAATCTTCTGGATCTTCTTCAAAGCCTCAGGGATGATTTCGTCTGGCAGAATCTGAGTGGGAATTTCGGAATTGGGATTGTCGTAGGTGATAAGCGTGAATTGCGGGACGAATTTGCGCGGACCGGGAAGGGGGTCCAGATCGTTCACGGGATCCGCGTCCTCCTCAGTTCGACCAGAAAGGGGGCGCCGAATCGCCCGCCAGGCAAGGTACCAGACCTCTTCCTTCTGAATTTCCCCAGTCTCCGGGTCTTTCTTGTCCACCCAAATCATCCTCACCGGTTTGATTTGGCATTCCATCATCCAAAGGTCTGGCTGGCGGACGACCTCCGTGTTGAGAGCGCGGGCTTCGGCGACTCGGTCGAATCCGAGTGTAACCTGTGCGTCCGCCGAATTCGAGAAACCTGCCAGTGACGCCCCCGTCACCAAGAGTCCGGTACAAAAGGACCGACGAACCGAATTCCATCTCACAGGACGTTTCGCGCGTGTCTTCAGCAGTCGCATGGAACCCAACCTCTGATCGTTACAAATGGCTACCGATCCGATAAACGGGTGCCGCCCTCACTCCGGCGCGCGGCACGAGCCGTACATTATATCTGGTTTCGAACACCCGAGGGGACGAAAAACAGTGAAGATTTTCGATCACTGCCGCATCCTCAAAAACCTCGGAGAACCCGCCGGTCCTGACAATTCTACGGCATTTTCACAGGAGAGCTCCAACTCCTCAAGATCGACAACTTGTGAACCCACCCGATCTGATGCGTCCGTTAGCCATGTTTCGCAAGCCATTCTGCGTCATCTCGAAACCGTTCGCCAGTCGGATTTCGGTCATTCACGACCCAGGGATCGCCGTGCATATGGTAACCGTTTTGTTCCCAATAACCGGGATGATTTTCCTCCACGAATTCGATCTTCCTCAGCCATTTCGCACTTTTCCAGGCGTACAACCGAGGAACCATCAGCCGGACGGGACCCCCATGGTCGGCGTCAATGGGGACTCCGTCGTGGAGATCCGTGATCAGCGCGTCCTCGACGGCGAAATCCTCTAAGGGAAGATTCGTTGTCCATCCTGAATCATACCCGGTTGCGATCACGAACTTTGCATTCGGCAGGACTCCCACCTGCTTCATGACTTCCAAAACGGAGACTCCTTCCCACAGGTTTCCGAGTCGGGACCATTGTGTGACGCAATGAAAATCGGCAAAGACCTTCACTCGTGGCAGTTGCCGAAACTCGTCCAGATTCACGATCAGCGGATGCTCGACGAGTCCCCCGATTTCCAGCCGCCACTTCGTGAGGTCGATGGAGGGAACATGCGAATAGTGGAGCACGGGCCATTTCTTCGTCCGGTGCTGACCCGGGGGAATCCGGTTCTCACGATTCGTATCCGGGCTGATGATGACATCATCTTCCACACCCTGGGGACCAGGAGGATCGCCCTCCTGGTATTTCGGATCGTCATGCACAAACATGGAAACGCCTTTGAATTGAAGGGCCGACGAGCAAGCGGCCTGCCGACCGGGACCCAAGAGATTGTAACGATCCGTGGCAAACGTTCAGCCAATGTCCACCTTTTTCAGCGAATGAGCGACCTGGAAATCATTGTCATGTTCTCGGATAGGCCAAACTCCTTGAAGTGGGATCGTCATCCAGAAAGCCAATCGTGGGTGCTTGTTAGAGTCTCACTCTGTGACTTCCGCGCACCCGGCGCGCATGCTTTGCGTTGCCAGCGTATCATGTTTTCAGCGAAGGAATTAGGAGTTAGGGGAAGGTGGTGCGTCAACTGTGGACTTCCCCTCTCCCTGACCCCCGGCGACTGTCCACTCGCCGCATCAATGGGATCTTCTTTTTGGTTGCGGCGACCAGGCCGCGTGAAGGAAAGGGAACTGCGTCGTTGCGAAACGTCCGCTCCCATCTGTTTTTCCTCCCCACGATCAGCTACCCACTCATCGCGAAATCGAGACGCCGATTCATCGGTCATCCCTAAAATTCGTGCGGATCGAGCGGTTATCGAAATCGCTGAAAAACGTCAGCCGAACGATGTGAATTCAAGTCGACAATGCCGATTTTGCGGCAGCATGAGGGGTCTGTTTGGGATTCACATGTCCGGTGCCCCGTTATTTGTTGAGCCGGCGGGAATTGCCAGTCGATGCCACGTGCGAGGATTCTGACGAAAAGTTGGACGCCAGCGCAAAGTGACCGTAGAATGACGGTTTGTGGTTCCCGATCTTCTTGTTCGGAATCGGTGAGCCCCGTAGTCGGCAGGGAAACGTAGGAATGATCCACTCCACTCGATATTCCATTCGAAGTCGACGTAGGCTGTGGCAGCTGACGGATGGCTGCGGGTGTCACGCGCCGGCTTGAGGCCGGTCGGCGGAACGCCTGCTCGACACCATTCTTCCCATCTCCGTCCTGATTTCCTCTGCGAGGACTCGTTATGGCCACAGATTTCCGGATGAAGGAACAGCTCAGCTCTCTCACTGATCGGATTGTGGACAGCTACCACGATATCGGCACGATCAATCACTTGGGACATTGCCCGCTTCCCAGTAATTCCGCGGTCGTCGAGATCGTCGAAGAGCTCAAAGAAATTTTGTACCCAGGCTATCGCCGTCGGCAAAATCTCCACATGGGCAATGTTCGCTATTACGTGGGAGATTTGATCGATGGCCTACACGACAAGCTCACGCAGCAGTTTGCCAGGGCATTGCGTTATGAGTTTGACCGGACTCACGAAAACTCCTGTGATGAGCAAAAACGGATCGATTTTGAAGCTCAGGGCCAACGGGAGGCCGTGAAGTTCCTCGAATCGATCCCCTCCCTTCGAGTCGCACTTGCCTCCGATGTTCAAGCCGGATTCGACGGCGATCCCGCGGCCAGCGGTCTGGACGAGATCATTTTCTGCTATCCCGGACTTGAAGCGATGACGGTCCACCGGATCGCCCATCAACTCTACCTCCAAAAGATTCCTCTCATTCCCCGAATGATGGCCGAATACTCTCACAGTAAAACCGGGATCGACATCCATCCCGGGGCGAGAATCGGCGAATCGTTTTTCATCGATCACGGCACCGGCGTCGTGATTGGAGAAACCTGCGAAATTGGGCGCGGCGTCAAGGTCTATCAAGGGGTAACGCTCGGGGCGCTCTCCTTTCCGAAAGATGGCGACGGAAACCTCGTTCGGGGAACCAAACGGCATCCAACGATCGAAGATGGGGTTGTGATCTACGCGAACGCCACCATTCTCGGCGGCCAAACCGTCATCGGTCGCGGTTCGGTGATTGGGGCCAGCGTCTGGTTGACGAAAAGCGTCCCCGCCAACACCGTGGTGACGATTGAAACCCCGTCGTTGCGGCTCAGAGATGCCTCTTGATCGACTGGTCTTGATTCGCCACGAATCCCATTCCACCAACGTGCGGTGCCGTGGCCCGATCATCGGACAACTTTTTCGTGATTTTTGCTCCTCGACAGCGGATCCCTTTCTCCGTTTTGGCGTTTCGAGAGCAGTCGGTTTGTCGATGGGGAATCGGTTTCGGAAATGGTGTCAAGGAAACCCCGAGGGAACAGCGAGCCTTTGTGAGCCTGATTTCCAACAAGAACCCCAAATGGGCATACTGAGGAATCCCGACCCTGGTTCGCTGTTTGGCCCATTTTCCCAAGAAAGGGTGTTCTCACTGGTCATTCGATTTTGGCCGTGCCACTTTGTTATTCTTCTCGACCTTTCGGCGAGTCGACGAATGGGATCGGGTCGTTCGCCTCTCAATCAGCCCGGAATGACGACTTCATGAGACGGTGTCCGACCGTCGATCGGAAACGCGAGATGTCCATCATCGTGCAGAAATTTGGCGGAACGAGTGTCGCCAACGCGGACAAGATTCGAGCAGCGGCAAAGCGTGCCGTCGCGGCGAAGAAGAATGGCCACCAAGTCGTGATGGTCGTTTCCGCACGTGGAAAGAAGACCGACGAACTCGTCCAACTCGCCGCGGAAATGTCGGACAAGCCGGCGGCGCGTGAGGTGGACATGCTCCTCTCGACAGGAGAACAGGAGTCCGTCTCCCTGGTGGCGATGGCAATTCACTCGCTGGGGGAGAAAGCCGTCAGCCTGACAGGTGGACAGATCGGAATTGTCACGGATTCCTCCTTTTCTAAGGCTCGGATTCAATCGATTTCGACCGAGCGGATCCTTCGCCATCTGAACAATGGAGAAATCGTTGTTGCTTGCGGATTCCAGGGGATTGACGACGGCGGCAACATTACCACTCTCGGCCGTGGGGGGAGCGATACCACCGCCACAGCCCTCGCCGCGGCGCTCCAGGCTGCCGAGTGCCAGATTTATACTGACGTCGAAGGGGTCTTCACCACCGACCCGCGCAGTGTCGGAGATGCCCGCAAGGTGAGTGAGATTTCTTACGACGAGATGCTCGAACTTGCCAGTCTCGGGGCGGGAGTGATGCATTCCCGGTCGATCGAGTTCGCGAAGAAGTTTCGGGTGCCATTGCGAGTGCGGCCCTCATTCCGTGATGACCTGGGCACGTTGATCTGCGCCCAGTCGGAACCCCGACTTGTGACGGGGCTTGCCCTAGCCCGAAACGAAGCTCGGGTCACGATGGGCGACCTACCCGATGTTCCTGGTGTGATGAAGACGATCTTCGCGTGCATGTCGGCGCGAAAGATTCCCATCGATATGGTCGTCCAGAACGTCGCCCAGGATGGCCGCGCGGAAGTCTCGTTCACGGTTCCCGAGGGGGACCTCGCGGAAACACTGACGGCAGCGGACGAAGCGGTGAAACAATTAGGAGCGGGGTTCGTCCGCAGCGGAACTCATGTGTCTAAGGTGTCGGCTGTCGGTTCGGGAATGCAGAACCATTCCGGTGTCGCGGCTCATATGTTCAAGATTCTCTCCGATCTGGGAATCAATCTGGAGATGATTACGACCAGCGAGATCAAAATCTCCGTGCTCGTCGATCGCGCTCGCTGTGATGAAGCGCTGAATGCTGTCCACCAGGGATTCCATCTGGAAGCAGAATCAAACAGTGTTCCCGAGATCGGTGCCCTGGCCCCGGCGACGGGCAAGGCGGCGGCCATCGACAATGAGCAACTACTGGCGGATGTCGTCAGCAGGTTAGGAAGCATGGAGGACATCGTCGTCAGCGAGGTCCTGCTCGACGAAACGCAGTCCCGTGTGACCGTTCACAACATTCCGGATGTTCCCGGCTCCTGTACAAAACTGTTCAGCGCCGTCGCGAACGGCCAGGTGATGGTCGACATGATTGTCCAGAACGTCAGCAACGATGGCCAAGCGTCAGTGTCGTTCACCGTACCTCGGACACAACTCACCGATTGCTTGAATCTGCTTGAATCGTTCCTGCAAACATGGGACGGGGCCACGCTGAGCCATGAAGAGCAGATCGCCAAATTGAGCGTCGCCGGCATTGGCCTGAGAACACACACAGGCGTCGGCGAACGAATGTTCCGCGCTCTGGGCGATGCCGGAGTCAACATCCAGATGATCAACACCAGCGA
>JAGQQQ010000159.1 GCA_020426125.1 Planctomycetaceae bacterium | reverse complement strand
GGCAGCAGTCCGTCACCGGAACCGGAAGCGTGCTGGCCTTCGCTCCCAACCAAAGAGCTCAAGTGATCGAAGCCCCGATCAAGGGGAGAATTGTCCAGTGGGGAGACGGCATCGTCGAAAATGCAAAGGTCACCAAAGGGCAGTTGATTTGCGAAATCCGTGATTTGGATGAGGAGTACGTGTCGCGGCTCCAAGGCCAGTTGGAGAATATGCAAGACGTCGTCAAGTCCGCGGAACAGCAACTCCAGGCCAACGAGCGGGCGCTCGCCGATGCCAAACTCATCGGGGAATCCTACGAATCACAACTCAGAGCGTACGATATTGTCAAAACCGAAACCACCGCGGCGCAAGACGCATTCGTCGAGATGGCCCGCCAGAAGCTCGAGGCCGAGAAGCAGACACTCGCGGAGTATGAAGCGGCCATTCCCCAGTTGGAGGCGGAGTGGAAGCGGATCAAGACGCTGGAGGAGGAAGACAATATCTCCTTACAGAAGTTCCAGGAAGTCGACCGGAAACTCAGTGAAGCGAAAGCCAAGGTCGCCCGTGCGGAGTTCTATGTGAAGTCCGCGGAATCCGAACTGGAAGGAAAAACCCGCGAACGAAAATCCAAAATTGAGCAGGTTCAAGTCTACGTCGAAGACGCGCAAGCGAAGCTGAGGAAAGCCCGAACCGATGCGTCCAAGATCGAAGGCGACATCCAGAAGGTGAAACAGGAATTCAGTAAAGCCGAGAAAGAGGTCGCCGAAGTGGAGGTCAAGTTGGCCCGCCAAAAAAGCCAACAACTGAACGCTCCCTTCGACGGCTTCGTCGTCGAGATCAAACCCAACATGGGGACATCCATTCTGAAAGAGGGGGACGCCATCTGTACGATCGTTCCCCAAACATCGGACAGGTCCGTCCAAATCTGGGTCGATGGCAACGATGCTCCGCTCATCGAACCGGGCCGACATGCCCGACTCCAGTTCGAAGGCTGGCCGGCCGTGCAATTCTCGGGATGGCCCTCTGTTGCGGTCGGAACCTTTGGCGGTGAGGTCGTCTCCGTGGACTCGACGGACAACGGGAAAGGGAAGTTTCGGATTTTGATCCGTCCCGACTCGGAAAGTGAGCCATGGCCGGAAGAACGGTTCCTGCGACAGGGTGTCCGTGCCAATGCATGGGTTCTACTCAACCGCGTCCCACTCTGGTACGAGGTTTGGCGTCAGTTGAATGGCTTTCCCCCGGTTATTTCGATGGATAAACCGGACGACGGCAAAGATAAGCCCGCAAAGCCGCCGAAGCTTCCCAAATAAGTTCGTTTGCGATGCTGGGCAAACCTTGACGGTCGAAACTGTCATTCCGTCGCCATCCCCGCCATTCTTTTCGACCCGTGAGCCGAACTCGGCGGGGCTTGGGATGGAGACCAGCGAGAGCCGAATGAAGAAGTACGCTCTCATTGCGTTGAGACCCACTCAATCTTGAGTCGGCCAGGGAAGGCCCGGATATGAAGAAGGAACTGTCGGTTGTCATGTTGCTGTGCGCGGGCTGCGCGCAGACCTCTCGCTCCCAGTTGCCCCCGATCGCGGACATTCCGCGCGGTGCTTCGGTCGTCGAACAACCCGTGATGGATTTCCCGTCGGAGCAGATTCCCAGCGTCAACTCCGAGCGACAACAAGGGGCATCCGAAATCGAGTTGACGTCGTCAGCGGAAGTGACGACCGCCGATGGTCAGGATGGGGGTGAAGAGAAGATCGCGACCACAGTTCGCAAGATTGCGACCGTCGGGTTCATGGGCCGTGAAATCCCGGATGGTCCGCCCCTTGAAGAACCCCGAGAGGTCCAAGGTGAGGTCCCACCCGAACCGATGCCGATGGGGCGCCCGAGACTCACCCTCGACGAAGTGATTGCGTCCGTCTATGCGAGCTATCCTCTGTTAGAATCGGCACTCTTCTCGAGGAATATCGCCGCAGGGCAGCAACTCTCGGCTCAAGGAGGATTCGATCTGAAACTCAAGGCGGCTTCCGAGAATACGCCGGTCGGGTTTTATGAGACCTTCCGGAATTCGGTCGGCTTTGTGCAACCCTTGCTCTCAGGGGCGGACATCTATGGGGGCTACCGGGTCGGCCGGGGAAGTTTTGAACCGTGGTACAAGGAACGCCAAACCAACGACGGCGGCGAACTCAAAGCCGGCATCGTTTTCCCCCTCGCACAAGATCGAACCATTGATGCCCGTCGCGCTGAACTGTGGCGGACCGGCGTCGGACGAGTGCTCGTCGAGCCGGAAATCCAGGCGCAGCTGATCGACTTTGTCCAGAAAGGGTCTTACGCCTATTGGGACTGGGTCGCCGCCGGCGAAAACTACCGGATCGCCGAGCGTGTCTTGAAGCTGGCCCAAAATCGGACCCAGCGGATCCGCCGACAGGTGGAAGAGGATCTCATCGATCCTCCGGAGTTGACCGACAATCTCCGTTTGATCGCGGAACGAGAGGCCAAACTGGCCGACGCCGAACGAAAACTCCAGCAAACGGCCGTCAAACTGTCGCTCTACTTCCGTGACCCGACCGGCGCCCCCTTCATCCCATCTCCGGACATGTTGCCCGAGTTTCCCGAGCCAACAATGATGGACCGGGCCATGCTCGAGAACGATATTCACGTGGCATTAACGCAACGCCCGGAGATTGCCGTTCTCGATTTCACGAAGAAACAACTAGACATCGACTGGGCGGAAGCGAAGAACCAGTTGCAGCCCTCCGTCGATGCCGAATTCACCGGCTCTCAGGATATGGGCTACCCCACCAGTTCCAAGAACGACAAAGGGGACTTCCAACTCGATGCGTCCGTGTTCGTGGACGTGCCGCTTCAGCGTCGCAAGGCACGCGGGAAGATGATGGCCATCGAAGGCAAAGTCGCGCAACTGAACGCCAAGCGGCGGATGACGGAAGACAAGATCGTCGCCGATGTCCGCGTCGCTTATGCGGCGCTGGTCTCCGCATACGAACAAGTTCAGCGGACTCGGGAAGCCGTGGAACTGGCAGAGGAGTTGGCTCAGCGAGAACGCCGGAACCAGGAAGAAGGACTGTCCGACCTCTTGAAGGTCACTCTCCGTGAACAGTACGCTGCCGAGTCAGCGATGAAGGCGGTCGATGCCCTGTTGCTGTACTTCCAGTCCTGGGCGGACTACCGAGCGGCGCTGGCTCAGGATTCGCTCGCGGGACATTGACCGGCTCCCCGGAACAACTCTATGAATGAGCGAAGACGCAAAGAACGTGAAATCAGCCAAGCCATTATCTCCTTTGAAAAGGAGTACATGGGACGTGGTCCGCTGGATGCCAAGACCTTCCTCATCGACAATTTGGTCCTGGTCCGACTCAAAGGAGTCCTCACTCCCGCTGAGCACAAACTTGCCGAATCCGAATCGGAGAAACGGGGCCGCTACCTGATCAAACAGATGCGTCAGGAACTGATTGAAAAGGGCCGTCCCCTGTTGGACGCCGTGATTCTCGACATCCTCAAGAAGTCGGTCGTGAGTCTTCACACTGACATCAGCACCAAAACCGGCGAACGGATCATCGTCTTCACGCTCGGCGAACCGATTCGATTCGCGGACGAAGAACCGATTTAGTGTTCACGTCTCGGATGGTGAGAAGCGGTGCCCGGAGGGCACCGGCTGAGCGTGTCGGTTCACTTCCGTCTCCCAATATCGGGTGTGAAACAATACATCGTCTTTTTCAATCAAAGAACTGAAAAATACGTCGTTGTGTTCAGCCGATGTGAAATTAGACTCTCGACAGCAGCGCCGGAGAACTGGAATCGCCGGCGGTGTGATTTTTGAATCGGAACCGTTCGACGGGTGAACAGCTCGTCTGAAAAAGACCGGAGAGCAAGTGCTTGGCACTTGTTTGTCCGGTCTTTTTTTTGCGCTGTGGCAGGCGGTTCAACTTTCTCATAGGTCTCGATTTGGAGAAAACGATGATTTCCACAAGAGCGACGCGGAGGGACAACTGTTCCTGGCCACAGATTTTGGACCAGCAGATGAGGGCATTGGGGAATCGCCAGTCTCCGAAAGTGATGGTCGTCGCGTGCTCGGATCCGTTTCTGGACCGATACGTCCTGACCTGCCTGGACTGCGAACCAGCCTCGTTGCTGATTCGCAGTCCAGGCCCACGAATGAACTCCGAGCATCCCGAGTCGACTTGGAAGGCGGTAGAGCATGCCGTTTTGGACCTGGGGATCGAGACCTTAATTCTTTGTGGCCAGTCGCATTTCTCGTGGGGCTTCGAATCGGATGTCAATGAGGACCAGACCCGAGGAAGCATTCTCTCGCGTACGACCTGGGGCCAATCGCGACTCGCTCTCGCCAAACAGGCCTTCGCCCAGGAAGTTGATTGGCTTGCAAAAGAGTCGGGAATTGGACCGCGAATCGAGTCCGGGCACCTGCGGATCTCTCCCCTGTTCTATCTCTCCGAATGCGGAACGCTGCTGCGATACGACATCGCAACGCGACAGTACCTCCTGGCCGTTAGCCCAGCGATGACGGGATGACGATCGGAGCACCTGACATGCGTCTCCACAAATCGATTTTGAATGCTGATCCTTGAAATCTCTTTGGACAATCCCCGATGAGTGCTGTCTCTTTGACTGAAACACTGCTGAGTGCCCCGATCCTCTTTTTTTTCCTGGGAATGGTTGCGGTCTGGATTCGTTCTGATCTCCATCTTCCGGAACAGATTTCCAAGTTCCTGTCGATCTACCTGCTGATGGCCATCGGCTTTCACGGTGGCGTTGAACTGGCAGAAAGCGGGCTGACCGCTCAGGTCGCTGGCGTACTCGCGGTCGCAGCACTGGCGGCGGCGGCGATTCCTTTATGGTGTTACTACATCTTGAGGTTCCGACTTGACGTTCAGAATTCGGCGGCGATCGCGGCCACCTACGGATCGATCAGCGCGGTCACCTTTGTCACCGGGATTGCCGTCCTTCAGAGTCTGAACATGCCCTACAGCGGCCACATGGTCGCTGCGATGGCGCTGATGGAATCCCCCGCGATCATCGTCGGCGTCCTGCTCGCTCGCTATTACGGTCGCAAAGCCGCCAACGCCGACGAACGCGAGAAAACGTCAACTGCGGAGTTGCTTCGCGAAGCCTTTGCCAGCGGTCCGGTGGTGCTGCTCATGGGAAGCGTGGCGATCGGCTTTCTGACCGGGCCGTCAGGGTGGACGAGCATGAAACCGGTTTTGGGCGATCCCTTCAAGGGAATCCTGACATTGTTCCTCCTGGACATGGGGACGACCGCCGCTCGTAGTCTGAAACGACTGCCCGAAGCAAGTGGGTTCCTGGTGACCTTCGCGATTGTGGCCGCCGTTCTGCATGCGGGATTGGGAATCGCGATTGCCCGGGTGATGGGTCTGGCTCCTGGAGACGCCTTGCTCCTGGCCGTCCTTCTCGGAAGCGGCAGTTACATTGCCGTGCCTGCGGCAGCGCGAATGGCTCTTCCCGAGGCTAACCCAGGAATCTATTTGCCGATGTCACTCGGAGTCACATTCCCGTTTAACGTGGTTGTGGGAATCCCGATGTATCTGATGCTGATCCAGTTCGCTTGGGGAGGCCAGTAGTCAGGGGCCGGGGGACGGAAACGCGGTGGTGCCAAGATTGGCCGTCCACCTTTCGTCCCCTAAGATCCTGAGTCAGGTTGGTGGACTGAGACGATGTGCCGAGTCGATTCGGCAGGAATTCAGCGGGAGGGGACGACGTGGCAGCCGACTGGGTGAATTACCATCATCTGCTGTATTTCTGGATGGTCGCACGCGAGGGGAGCATCAGCGCCGCGTGCGAGAAGCTCCATCTGGCGCAGCCGACAATCAGCGGACAGCTGAAAAAGCTTGAGAACCAATTGGGGGGACAGCTGTTCGACCGGGTCGGTCGGGAATTGGTCCTGACCGACTTGGGCCGGACAGTCCTCCGCTACGCAAACGAAATTTTTACAGTTAGCGAAGAACTTCGCGGAGCACTGCGAGGTGAGGCATCGGGGCGGCCCGCACGATTTCATGTCGGCATTCCTGAGGTTCTGCCGAAGTTGATCGCGTTTCGATTGCTTCGTCCGCTCATGGAACTGGACCCGGCCATCCAACTCGTCTGCCACGAAGGAGCACAGTCCCATCTGCTGGGGATGCTGGCGACTCATGAACTGGATGTCGTGCTGTCCGATGCGCCGATCAGCGCCTCCGCGAGTGTGCGGGCATTTAACCATCCGCTCGGCCAGTGCGAGGTTGGCCTGTTTGGGACTGCCGAGCAGGTCGCCCCATTTCGATTGGGACTCCCGGAGTCCTTAAAAGATGCTCCAATCCTGTTGCCTGCTTTGGGGACAACGCTGCGGAACTCCATGGAGAAATGGCTGCTTCAATCCGAGATTCCGGTCCGAGTCGTCGGAGAATTTGATGACACGGCACTCATGAAAGTTTTCGCGGAAGCGGGATTTGGCTTGATTCCCGCGCCGATGGCTATCGAACAGGAAATCCGGGAACAGTTTTCCCTGGAACTGCTCTGTCGAATCCCCCAGGCGAACGAACATTTCTATGCGATCACCGTTGAAAAGAAGCTTCGGCACCCGTGCGTGGTGGCGATTTCCGAAGCGGCGGCGGAACTGTTTTCGGGAGGGGACCGCGCAGCGTTATAGCCGCCCGCTCCGGAGGATTCCCCACACAAGCCAGATACCGAGAAGCCCAGAGAGGATAAAGAGCGGCAGGGCGAACCAGACCGATTGAACGGCCGCCGTTCTCAAGATCAGAGCGGTGGCGACGATTAAGGCACTCGTCACCAACCCCACGACAATTCGGTTGCTCGAACGGTCGAACTCGACGATTAGTTTGTCGAGCCCCCGGTGTTCAAGTTGAATCTTGACGTCGTCCTCGCTGATTTTCTGAAGCGTTCGTCCGAGATGGAGCGGAAGATCATGGGCCGCCTGCAAGAGTTTGCGAAGATCCTCCGTCGCCCGCGCCGCGATGTTACGGGCGGAATAGCGTTCGCGGATCAGTCGTTCGATGAAGGGGGACAACGTCAAAGCGAGGTTGAATTTTGGATCCAGCTGGCGACCGACTCCTTCCAAGGTGATCACCGCTCGGATCAGGAGCATCAAATCGCTGGGGCAGCGGAGGCCGTGGTTCGAGAGGATGCCGATGAAGTCGTTGAGCAGTTGGGCGACACGGAGTTTTTCCAGCGGGACGCCGAAGTAGGCATCCAAAAAATCGCGGATATCCGTTTGCAGCAGCGACTTGTCAATAGGGGCCGCCGGTTGGCCGAGATCCATGACCACGCCCATCGCCCGGTCGACATCATGCCGGGCGACGCAAAGAAACAGGTCGACGATCCGCTCCCGTTTCTCCTGATCGAGATAGCCCACCATTCCAAAATCCAACAGGGCGATGGTGCCGTCGGGGCGAATGCGGATATTCCCGGGATGGGGGTCTCCATGAAAGTAGCCAAACTCGAACGCCTGTCGCAGGAAGACGGTCGCCCCGTCGATGGCGACGCGCGCCGTGTCCACGTGGTACTTTTCGATCTCCTTCGGCGCGTCCGGCTTGACGCCGCGGATAAACTCCATCGTGATCACGGAGTCCGACGAGAGATCCTCGACCACGCGAGGAATGTAAAGGCGATTGTCCTTCTCAAAGTTTTTGAGAAATTCACGCATCGTCCGTGACTCACGTCGAAAGCTGATCTCCCGACGGATGGTTCGGGTGAATTGAGCCACCAGTCCGACCGGATCAAAGACCCGAGACTCGGGGACATGCCGCTCCAACAGTTGCGCCAACTCCTGCAGCAAAGCCAAGTCACTTTCAACGGCCGCCTGCACTCCCGGACGACGAATCTTGACGGCCAGCTCCGTTCCATCTCGTCCCACCGCCCGATGCACTTGCCCGAGTGATCCAGCGGCGAGCGGTTTCTCATCAAACTCCGCGTAGAGTTCGGTGACTGGTTTCCCCAATTCCGTTTCGACGACCTTCTTGGCTTCCTCCGAGGGAAACGGCGGGCATTGTTCCTGGAGCAGCGAAAGCTCCTCGATCACGTCCCCCGGAATGATGTCTGGGCGGGTGCTCAACACCTGACCAAATTTCACAAAGGTCGGCCCCAGATCCTGAAGCACCAACCGAATACGCCGGGCGGGTGTCAGGGATTCGGGAATCTCCGCCGCTTTCTTCGAGACCAGCCGCCGTCCCCAGTGCAAATACGGTCGCAGCCCGAGTCGCTCAATAAGATCCCCGAATCCATGGTTGAGGAGAACCGTGGCGATTTCGGTCCCGCGGTTCAGGTTCTTGAGAAAACGGATCGGATACGGCTGCACGTGATTGATGGCTCGTCGGGTCGGCAAATCGGAGGACTGGGACGATATTCGTCCGAGGTCGATCGTTCTTTAGAGTAATCGGAGAACCGACACACGCGAAGGTTGTTC
>JAGQQQ010000158.1 GCA_020426125.1 Planctomycetaceae bacterium | reverse complement strand
CGGTGTCGCTGGAAACCTTTCGTCGCGAGTTGTCTCACCCGTCCGTCGGCCTCTTGCGTTCCTTGAGACGGAGCCCCGTCTGGGATGTCTGGCCCCGCGCGTTGCTCAGTGTTCTGGCAGCGCTCGCGGCGCGGGTGCCTTATCTGCTGGGCAGCACGATCGTGTTGGAGTCGCTCTATGAAATCCCGGGACTCGGGCAGGCGGTCTGGCGAGCGGTCACGGATGTCCCCGTGGACCTGAGCCTGATTTTCTGGGTCTGCGTGTTGGGCGTGGTTGTCTCCCGAGGACTCTCGCTGTTGGCTCGAATGGCGGAACTGTGGCTCATGCCACAACAGTTCCGGCAATCGGCCGACCCACTTCACGAACTCGAAGAGACGACTCAGCCCCAATCGGAATCCGAAGATTCTCCGGACAGGCAGGATTCCCAAAGTCCCACCCTGGCACAGCTAGATTTGCTGGGGATTCCCGTGTGGTCGGACGAGCGAGAAACGGGGTCTCTCCACTGGCCTCGACGTCTCTGGGCGAGAGTCCGATTTTATCTCACAATGCAATCCGACAGCGCTGTCAAAGCCTTTTGTGCAATTTCGGTGATCGCGACCTTTCTGGTTCTAGCCGGCTGGGGGATGGAGGCCATTGCTCAGGAGCAGGCAGGGTTCTTCGACAGCTTCGCTCCTCAGCGACCGGGACTTGCGCTGGGCGCGGACTACGGAGGAGACAGTGTCGTCCGGAGACTGTGGCAAGGTCTGCATCAACAGTGGGGGCCGTTATTATTGAGCGTGATGTTGGCGATCCTCGTGTCGGGCCTGACTATTCTCTTTGCGAGCCTCAGTTGGCTGGTGACGGGAGTCGCGCGAAGGGTTCTCGCCACATGCGCCTGGATGGGCGGAGTCCTGTTCGAGTTTTTGGAATCGCTTCCGAAACTTGTTGTGCTGTTGGCCGCTTATTCCTACTTCGATGCCGATGGGCTGTTGCTGAAGCTTTACGCGGTCATGGGGATTCTCTTCGCTCCGCAGTTGATGCGTGCCCTCCAGGATGAACTGGCGCCGCTCCACGGCGCCCCGTTTCTCGAAGCGATGCAAACGATGCGTGTTCCGGTTCGCTCCATCTTCTGGACCAACATCTTTCGGAACCATCTGCTGCATGTGTTTTTGATTCAGGCAATGCTGCTGGTGGGGGCGATCGTGCATATGGACGCCCTGCTGGGAATGGCCGGCGCCGCGAAACCGGGCGGAGTCCTGACGTGGGGAACCGTCCTTGCCGACGGGACCGAGCAGTACCTGCAACTCAAGCCCCACTTTCAGCAGCAGTTCAACGATTGGGTGCTGCTGGCGCCGCTCATCGTGGTCTGGCTGACAACGATGACCGCATTCCTGCTGATGGACGTTCTCAAGATTTTGTTGGGGGGATATGTCCATCGCAGATAACCCGAAAACGAACGAAACGTCCCCCTTGCTGGACGTGCGCGGGCTGACGATCTCGCTCCTGAACCCCGCCACCGGCGTCTATCAGCCGATCGTCGCTCCGCTGGATGTGACCCTGTCTTCGGGGCAGGCCCTCGGGATCACTGGCATCTCCGGGGGTGGGAAGTCAACACTGGTCCGTGCTCTGTCGGGACAACTCCCCGCGACCGCCAGGATCGAAGCGACAACATGGAAGCTCTTCCGTCAGGATGTTATCGGCCCCAACACGCGACGACAGATCTCGGGACGCGCGCTGAATCGCCGTGTTCGTCAGATCGCTGGACGAAGACTGTTTTTTATTCATCAGGATGCCCGCACGGCACTCGTTCCGTATCGCACAATCGAATGGCATCTCCGCCGCGCTGCTCTGCCTGCGCGGCCGTCAACGTCGGACCTTCAATCAGTCCTTGCCGACATGGGAATCCCATCTCCGATCGGCGTCCTCAAACGGTATCCTCGCGAGTTGTCCGGCGGCGAGTGCCAACGGATTCAATTGGCCATTGCCCGGTGGCTGCCGATTGAACTCATGATCGCGGATGAACCATTTTCCTTCGTGCATCGGGAACGGGCCGGGAAATTGGTCCAACTGCTCCGGTCCCGTGTCGAGAAAGGAAACGGGCTGGTGTTTGTCTCCCATCACCTGGACGTGCTCAGAGAACTGACCGATCACACGGCGGTGCTGTGCAATGGAGCCCTCGCGGAGTGGGGGCCGACAGAGACCGTTTTGAATTCGAAAACTTCCTGCCATCCCCACACGAGATTGTTACTCCGGTTGGGAGATCCTGATCGCCGCACGTTACCCGTGCTTCAGTGCCAACCTCATTCCCAACAGCTAGCCTGTGTGTTTGCCGGTGCCTGTGATCTTGCCCGGGAGGCATGCGATCGAACCTATCCTTCGAGCCAGTCTCACTCAGGTCAGCATCGTGTCCATTGTCTCTTCCCCGAGGTGACGGCGACCCCTCAAGCCCCATTGTCCGCCCCCCAAGATGATGTTGCGCCCGCCAGCGAAGATCGTTTCCTGATTCGTGCGGAGAACGTCGTAGCCGCGTTTTCATCACCATCATTGTGGAATCGGGAGACTGACACCATCCTTTCTCCTCGAAGTCTCAGCATTCACGAGGGGGAATGCCTCGGACTCCGCGGCGAAAGCGGGTGCGGCAAGACAACGATGGCCCGCGTCATCATGGGACTCCATCCGATCCGGTCGGGAACCCTTGCTCGGTTCGGAGTTTCCGATCTTTCTGGCAACCTGAGCAGCGCGGCGCAGCGACGTCTCTGGCATCGGACCCAATGGATCTCCCAGGATTCCGATGTGGCATTTGATCCTCTGGCAAACGTGGAGGATTCGCTTGCTCAGGCGTTTCTCGCCGCAGGGGTGCGTCCGTCTCAAGCCGAACTTCGAAGACTTTGTGATGATTTGTTATCACGACTCCGCTTGCCAGCCCGATTGCGGGTGTCGCTGACTGGCAATCTCAGCGGCGGAGAACGGCGGCGATTGGCGATTCTCCGAGCCTTGGCCGCTTTTGGCTTTCCCGCCAAGTCTCAAGCGTCCAACCACCCACGGCTCCTCATTCTCGATGAACCGACGGTCGGCATTGACCTGTTTCTTCAAGCATTTCTCCGGGAGCTGTTACGGGAAGCCCGACAACAACTTGGGCTGACCTACCTGTTGATCTCACACGATGAACAATTTCTCGGTAATATGTGTGATCGGGAAATCTTTTGGTCGAGTCGGACCGAAGTCCCCCCTCAACAAGAACTCAATTCCAACTGAGGAGACAAACGGTGACATCGTTTCCCCCATGTTCTCGGGTTGGTTGGATGACGTTGGCGTGGGGATTGCTCATGATTGGCTACTCGTCAATTGGATTCGCGCAGCCATTCGCCTCCCAACGCCTCGATTTGGGAGTCACCCTTTGCACGAATGATCACTCCGCACTGAGTGATGAGTTGCTTGAGGACATTTTCCGTCGCACGGAAGAAGTCTTTACCGTGTTGCTGGGGACGCATGTGCAAGTCGTCCGGGAGACGACGCCGAACCTGAATGACTGGTTGAAGGACCATTCGCTCACGGAACTCACAGCGGAACAATGCGTTCAATTCGGGATCGACCGTCATGACAAGGAACTATTGCTCGAAATTCGCTACGACCGCGGGCGATACCAACTTGCCGTCTGCGAGTATGACCATCGATTGGACATCCTGGGAGCTTTGAGCCGCGATGCGTCGCCACAGCGGACGCTCATCCCGGATCTCTCGGCCCAACTGGCACTGACATGCTGGAGTCCGGTCGGGACGGTTGTTGGCCAACAGGGGAATGAATTTCGAGTGACCTTTCCGCATCTTGCCAGGCTCGTGCAATCCCAGGAATGGAGTGGACTCAGGCCGGGGGCAATCTTGCAACTGGGCGTTGAACTGGATCCCGGGACTCCGCAGCGTCAACTCGACATCCGATCGGACCAGTTTCTGGTGATCAAAAGCGTCGAGACCGATGCCATCATCGCAGAGTTGGCACTCCCGGAAAGTGGCGGAAATAGTTGGTTTCGCTATCTCGGAAATTCGCGGGCTCGGTATCTCGTTCGTCGATTGACGAGCCATCGCGCCCCGATCAACGTGCACGTGACGTTGGCTGATTCTCAGCTCCCTCGGGAAGGCTGTTTCGTGTATGTCTCGGACACTCCGCCGCGGCCCCCCGAACAACTCGGGGAGTGGATCGGCTCGACATCCCCGGGCGGTCAACTGCGCACACCGCCGGTTGTGAACGATCTGCAATATGTCACCGTTGCTTACGAAGACCTCACGGAGACTCGTGTCGTCGTTCCGGGCGTGACGCCGACCCCGGTGCCGTTTACCTTTCAATATCGCGGAGCCCAAACCGCCTGTCAGCTGCAAGTGGACCGGCTGAAGTATGAACTCGCGGACACCTCGACGGTTCTCAACCTGCGGTTGACCGACATCGAGAAAGCGGACCAGGCCCTGGACGTGGACAAAGCAGAAACGGCCGCGAAGGGAGCCCAGCAGTCTCGCGACGCGATCGTCAGCATTCGCGACCGGGCGGCGGAACTGGAGCAGGATCGTGACCTTTGTGACTCCAGAGCCCGATTAGAGCTTCAACAGTTGGTCCAGAAGGCGGACGAACTTCTAGGCAAATACCGGGGGGCGGGGAACTCCGTCGCGACGATTCAAATCAAACTCTTACAGGGAGACATCGACGCCGCTTGGCGGGAACATCGTTGGGCCGACGCTCGCAGGTTGTTGAGTGAGTATCTGAACTTGAAGCAGCAACTCGGGGAAGCGGATGGCCCAGCCCAAGCCCGGTACGATGAAGTCACGGCGGCGCTCGCCGTCACCGATCAGGACCATCTCGATGCCAGACAGACGCTGGAGCAGTCGGTCGGCATCCAGGACTTCCAGGAACTGACCACCCGATGGCCCGAGATTCGAGACGCTCTTTCCGAATTGGTCCAACACAAAGACCACCTTTGGCTTCGAGTGATTTATGGAGAGTTTCAGACGTGGAACACGCTTCTCGCCAATGAACGGCGTCGACAGGACGCACTGCGTCAGAGCCAGACGTTGACGATTGAGCAGAAGGAAGACCTCTTGGATGAGATGAAGGCCACCGACCAGTTCACGGAAGAGTTCCGGGCCATCGTTGGAGCGGTGGCGAATGTTATTCGCGAAGCAGACGCTCGGGTGCAAGGAGAGAATTGAAAAGGGCTGAGATGCGCAAAAGGACGCCGACAGGGCAACCACGAAACGGGACGACTTTCAAATACGAGTCAGTTTCGGCTCACTCTCGACATCAGCGAGAGCAGATCAGTCCCCGGCGATTTTCGCGGTTCCCTTGCGGGGGAGGGCGTCCATGATCAGGCAGACCGCTTTCGCGATTTCCCGGACGGCTTTGCCGTACCGCCGGTCTTTGGCGGCCTCTTCCGCCGCCGTCACCGATTTCCCATGGTCATTCCAGGAGACGTCCCACCCATCTTCCCGGGCAGATCGTTGTAGTTCACTGTCAATTGTGGCCAGCCGTTCGAACAGGTCCTTTGATGGCAGGCTGACGGCCGTTCGATGAGGACGAAAGATCCGGGTGTGTGACTCGTCCGGAGTGTGAACCACCTGACTTCGTCGCTGGCGCACCGTCCCGATGATGAGAGCGACCAGCCCAATCACCGACAGGCCTGTCGTCACGGCTCCCTGGACCTGTTTGTTGAACATCAACATCGCGATTCCCGCAACGAGAAACATCGCGGCGGCCCAGTAGCCGAGCAACCATCCCCAGCCGAGTTGAAACCGGTCGTCGTCCTCTTCGATTTCCACGTTCGAGGGAGCAACATTTGCCGGAAGATCTCCGACTCGGGCGATCACAACGGTCGAATTGTCCGGCCCTCCCCGGATGTTGGCCAAGTGAACCAGAAGCCGAGCCGCCTGCTTCGGCGGGAGTTCTCGGAGAATGGCTCCGATCTCGGGATCGTCCACTTGGTTGGACAATCCATCCGAGCAGAGCAAAAAGGTATCGCCCGGAAGAATCGGGATCGGGCCTTCGATGTCGACGTCGATCAGGGAATCGGGGCCGAGCGACCGTGTGATCACATTGCGGTGCTGGGCCAGATTGACGATACCGTCGAGGTTGCCATGTTTGCGTTCAAATTCCCATTCGAGGCTGTGATCGAATGTGAGTTGGTCGATCCGGTCGCGTCGTAATCGATACGCCCGACTGTCCCCGATGTGCCCGACGATCGCCCCTCGCGACGTCAGAGCCAAAGTCGTGCAGGTCGTCCCCATCTGATGAAAGTCGGCGTTCTGGGATCCCTTGGAGTGGACCACCTGATTGGCGGCCACGATCGCCTGATGGAGAGACTTGGCGGGATCCGACTGGGAAGACTTGAGGAACGTGTGTGTCACCGTTTCCACAGCGAGCCGGCTCGCCAACTCCCCAACGGCGTGCCCTCCCATGCCATCGCAGACGACGAACAGATGTCCCGTCTTTCGCCAAGCCACCTCCTCCGGACAATGATAGGCGCAGGAAGAATCCTCGTTATTCTTCCGGCGAAGTCCGATGTCAGTCTCAACGGCCGACTGTACGGTCTGTTCCCAGTACACAGGTCAACGACCCCAAAAACGTGGGGAAAGGATTCAAAGGCCACCCTCTTTGAAAACGGGCAGCAGGGCGGTTTCTCAACCCGTCATCATAACAGGGAAGTGCCGCGATGGAATGGCTCAACCGATTTCGGCGTCCATGCACGCCAAAAATCGCTGGGCCGGCACGGTTTCTCGGCGAAGTGATACTTGTGATCGCTCAAGGGGGACAAACGGGGGCTTCCCTCGGAGCGCACGCGCCACTCGCCCCGCGAAAGCTCTGGTACCACGAGACGTTCCCGTGACATCGATTGACGTCCCCTCCAGCATGGGGCAGAATTTGGCTTGGACTGTGCTTATGGTTTTACGCCGAACGAGTTTAGTCCAATTCAAGTTATGCGCCTTCCATTGACCAAGGCTGTCCGTGAACCTGGACGATATGATGAAACCCGATTGCGGGCTGTTATTGGCGGCAAGTTTACTCGTCGCAATGTGTTCTGGATGCAATTCGCAAGCGGTGCCCACGATCTCTTCAAACGAGGCCAGCGTCAATGCCAAGACGGATCCAGTGGACTTTGCCCTGGAAGTTCTTCCCATCCTTGATCGCAGTTGTTATCCCTGTCATGGCCCCAAGATGAGTCCTGTAAGCATGGCGGGATTCCGTGTCGATCTTGAGGAACACGCAGTTGGCCGAGGCAAGATCATGCCGGGAGATCCTGATGGGAGTCTTCTGATTCAAAGGGTGATCACCACCGAGGATTCCAAGCGGATGCCACCGCTGAAGTCAGACAACCCGCAACTTAGCGCCGAACAGATAGACCTCCTCAAACATTGGATCAAAGAGGGGGCAAGCTATGGCACACAGTAAGGTCAGTCTCAGCCCGAAAAGGTCCAGTTCGGTTCGTCGGTTGGCAGGTCGTTCCAGTGAAATCGATGGACGTCCCCTACGGAGGATGGGCCGGGTGCCTTGGGGGACTCGGTTATGGGTGCCACGACTGTGTCAGCCGTGCCGAGTTCAGATTCAACATTATTTGAGTCTCCGCACTGCTCACAGAGCAGTGGCACCCAACTTCAACCGTCCTCGACCAGGCCACTCTGCCATGCCCCCGACACCAGGAAACCCCCGACATCAACTGTCGGAGGCGGTTCCGTCGGAATGAACTCTGCGGACATGCGAAACGGATGGATACCGTTTGGCAAACTCCAGTCAGACAGGACGTCGAATCGCGATTCGATGGGAAGAGATCGAGACTCTCTCAAGATCGCCTGATTGTTCGCTGCGATCGTCTGTTCTTCAAAGATTGCGCTCACGGCGCGAAAGTCCGTCATGGAACCCTGATCCGCAGCGAGATCAGACCAGACGACCGATGGGAACCACGCGACGATGGCCACGGGACGAACGCCTCGGATTGGAGAGTGCTTCCGCGTATGTCTTTGGCCGGTTTGAACGACGTTTCGATGTGGCGGATCACACATGGTTTCTCCGGCAGAATCAGGGGAAATTTCGTACGGGAGATTTTCGATTGTGCTCGACAGTTTCAGCGACGATTCATCCTGGACACGTCCGCCAACTCTCCTGCTCGGCACTTTCTCGTTCCCACAAGGTCGGACATGAAAGTCTCCCCGACTACCCTGTCGATCCGACTCGGGTTTTCCGGCAGACGAATCCTGGTAAAGGACGCATCGATCAGACTCCGAAAGATTTCAGGATCAACAGGTACGAGGTCTTCGACACCCTGCTGGGATGGTCAACAGCTTTTCACCCCACTCCCCAAGACGAATGACGTCTGGAAACGGTTAGAACGAGAGATCGGCCGATTCTGTCATCACGTGAAGCGATAGGTTGATCCATAGTCAGCCGGGACTCCTGTCTGGACTCGTGAATATGGAATGAGTCGGTGATATTGATGAGAGTACGATCAATTAATGGTACTGCCAGCTTCCTGGCGATTTTCCGCAAGCAACCCGTCGCTGATTCGTATACAATCCTTGGCTCCCATTTGCCCCGCCTCCTGATGTCACTTTGCATCCGATCCATGTGTAATCCCCTGAATCGAATTTCCTGTGTGACCGTTCTTCTCCTGTCGTGGTCCATCTCGTCATTCGCTACGGATGGTTCGGTCGACTACGCACGTGAGATTCGGCCGATCCTTTCGAACCATTGCTTTCAGTGCCACGGAGCCGATGCCGAATCGCGGGAAGCGGACTTACGGTTGGATGTCCGCGAGTCCGCGATCGAATCAGGGGCCGTCATTCCGGGAAGGCCAAACGAGAGCGAATTGGTCGCGCGAATCACGTCGAACGACGAACTTCTGCGGATGCCTCCCGACGATGCGAATAAACCGCTCACTCCGGAGCAGATTGACAAACTTGTCCGCTGGGTGAAACAGGGGGCCGAAGTCAGCGATCACTGGGCCTTTGAGCGAGTGCGGCGTCCGGTGGTCCCAGCAGTCCAGAAACCCCGTTGGGCAGAAAATCCCATCGACCACTTCATCCTCAAGCGACTCGAACAAAGTTCGCTGGCTCCTTCGTCGGAAGCTGACCGTTACACACTGATTCGCCGACTCTATCAGGATTTGCTCGGGCTGCTGCCCACGCCCGAGGAAGCCGAAGGATTTGCGAATGACGCTTCCCCGGATGCGTACACACGGTTGGTCGAACGGCTCCTTGCGTCTCCTCACTATGGCGAACGCTGGGGACGGCACTGGCTTGACCAGGCGCGGTACGCCGATTCACACGGCTACACCATCGATGGGCCGCGCATCATGTGGCCCTACCGCGACTGGGTGATTCAGGCAATCAACTCTGATCTCCCTTTTGACGAGTTTACGATTGAACAACTCGCCGGGGATCTCTTGCCCGAAGCGGAAAAGAACCAACTCATCGCGACCGCGTTTCATCGCAATACGATGATCAACCAGGAAGGAGGGGTGAAACCGGACCAGTTCCGTCATGAAGCGACCATCGACCGCGTCAACACAACCGGCGCCGTCTGGCTGGGACTGACGATCGGCTGCGCTCAGTGCCATTCACACAAGTACGACCCCATCACGCAGGAAGAATACTACCGGCTGTATGCGTTCTTTAACGGAGCCGTCGATCAGAACAACGTCGGTCCGACCGTCTCTGTGCGTCAACAGGAAGTCTTCGGATGGACGGAAACTCAAAGGCAGTTGCTCGACGAGTTCACCAAACTGCAAGCCCGTGAGAAGGCACTGGAAAAGAAAGTCAAAGAGGGAGCCTCTTTGGGAGATGTTGACTGGACCTGGACGACGGCGAGCGTCAATTCGGCCGTTGCGGACAACGGAGTCTCTCTGAAAAAACTGGAGGATCAGTCTCTGCTCGCGGATGCCTCGGTGTCTGACAACGCGGAGTACACCGTTGAACTGGCCATTCCTGATTCTCTGACAGATCAGGGTCTCACAGCCGTTCGTCTTCGCGTGCTCACGGATGACAGCCTTCCCCAGCAGGGGCCCGGTCTTGCGGGGAATGGCAACTTCGTGCTGACCGGTTTCGAATTGGCCAGCGGCGGCAATCGGATTCCCCTCTCTCAAGCCTGGGCCGATCACAGCCAACCCAATTACGATGTCGCTGGAGCGATTGACGGTGATGCAAAGACAGGGTGGGCCATCAATGTCGATGGCGCGCAGTCCAAGGCGGGAAAGAAGATGAACGCCCCTCACGAAGCGATCTTCGTCCTGGCGAAGCCTCTGTCCAACGGAATTTTGACCATCTCCATGAAGCATGAAGCCAATCAAAATTATCAGGTTGGCCGCTTCGCTGTTGATCTCACGACCACGCGTCTTCCCGCTCAAGAAGAGACAACGAAAGCCCAGGCCGAACTGGCGACCGCCAAAACACGGATTCAGCAAATCCAATCCCTGTTGCCTGGAAAAGCCGAGCCCGTCAGCCTGATGGTGATGAAGGAGATGGACAAGAAACCAGAAACCTACCTGCTGGAACGGGGAGATTTCCTCGTCCCCGATAAAGACCACGGGCCCCTGGAGAATGGCGTTCCCGAATCCCTTGTCACGGTCAACGAAATCGGCCCGATGCCCTCACGCCTCGACCTCGCGATGTGGCTGGTTTCCCGCGAGAACCCGCTCACGGCTCGCGTGACCGTCAATCGGATCTGGTCTCGATTCTTCGGCCGGGGTCTTGTTGAAACCGAAAACGACTTCGGCTTCCAAGGGACACTGCCGACACATCCGGGCCTGCTGGATTGGCTTTCCGCCGACTTCATGGAAAACGGCTGGTCACTCAAACACCTACATCGTCGCATTGTGCTCTCCGCGACTTATCGACAGTCGAGTGTCATGACGCCGGACCACTTAAAACATGATCCCAGCAACTATCTTCTCGCGAGACAATCCCGATTCCGCGTGGAAGCGGAGATTGTCCGTGATCAGGTGCTCTCCGCGAGCGGCCTGTTGACTCCCAAGCTGGGTGGCCCGAGTGTCCATCCTCCGCAACCCGACGGGGTCTACAACTTCACCCAGAATAAGAAGAATTGGCCCACGGAAACCGGGCCTGATCGGTATCGGAGAACCATGTACACGATGTTCTATCGCAGCGCTCCATACCCCCTCTTGCAAACATTCGACGCTCCCGACTTCAGCACGGTCTGTACTCGCCGCGTCCGCTCGAACACGCCGCTCCAGTCCTTGACCGTCGCCAACGATGACGTCTTCCGGGAATTGGCCGTTGGTCTCGCGCAGCGAGTTCTCAATGACCTTCCCAATGGGGAATTTGCAGAACGCATTCGACTGCTCCACCAACTGATGTTCGCCCGTCCTCCGGAGACTTCAGAGCAACAGGTACTCCAAGACTTTTCCGTTCGTGAATGGAAAAGGTTTTCCGACCATCCCCAAGAAGCGAGGGAATTCCTGCAATCGACGAAAGTCGACGATCGCAATCTGGCCGAAACCGCTGTCTGGTCCAGCATCGCCCGGGTCCTGATGAACACAGATGAGTTTCTGACGCGAAACTGAAAGGGCAAACGAGTCTGGCCCCGGACGGCGAAACGACTGTCCAGTCCAGCGACCGTTCATCAGAGTTTTTGGCAGATTTCCTCCAGTGTGCCGAAAGGGGGCAACTCGATCGCTGATGAATCGGGAAGGCCGGCTGTCCATCCCTTCACCCGAGGAATGAGTTCTCGGTTGTATCTCCGTTGCAGGTCGACTCGAAATGCGACCATCAGTCCCCCGCCCATGATGCCGGCCAGAATCGCGATGCTGAGCGCCATTCCGAACTGGTTCAAGAAGTCCTCGAATCCCAAAAACCCGGCCGTCATCGCTCCCCCGAATAGAAGGATCGTCAACAGAATCACCCAGGTGATCACTCGATCGAAGATTGCGAGCCGGTCGAGCCGCCAGCTTGCCGAAGGAGCAATCGGAACATAACACGCTTCAATCTCGTATTGGGTGCTGACCCCGACGCCGAGGACCAGATAGAGAACTGTCGTTGACACCTTCCGATGGCGCCCCACAAGCATCAACATTGGGTCGAAATCGAGATCGCCGTTTGAAAATGGGCACCGCCGATTCTGGACACGTTCCACAGCCTCGTTCGTGAGAAACCTCTCACAGGGAACACCCGTCAATGGGACATAACCCAACTCGTCGAGTGAATTCTTCAGCAAGTCCGCCCTGGCTGCCATCCCACCATTTCCATTGGTCGTGGTTGCGTAGTCCGTTCGATGATGTCGGAGATCCGTCCAAACTCCCCCTTCACGCTCAACCCTCGTCTCTCAACTTCAATGTCCCCCTATGGGACCACCACAAACTCGGGGGAATTCACCAGGACCCAGACGACATCTTCCGCGCGGGTTCGCCAATCAGCGTCGAGCCGTTTCGTCGGGGGATCCCCTTTGAGGACTTCGCGTTGTCGGGCCATCGCTTCGTTGTCGGCTTTTGGATCAAAGTGGTTGATCCAGGTGATCCCAGATCGGAACATCCGCTTGGGAGCAACCGCCTCCGGTCCCGCGACGATACGCGCATCGTAGCCGTCCTTCAGCAGATCGACGAAGAGTTGCCGTTCTTCACTGGTGGCCGGTCGAGTTAAGAGCCGTTGAACAAGTTCTTCAACCAACTGTTCAACGGGTTGGTCCACAAGAGCCAGTTCGGTGAGTGTGGAACTGTCGGAAAAGTCGATCGCCTTATTGGATGAGGTGCCATTCGCAAGGGCCATCGGTTGCAGAGCCGTTAACGGATCTTCCCGAACCGTGAGCGGATCCTGTCTCTGTTGCCGCCAGCCGTAGGCCGACATCAGGTCAATCAGGCTTTGAGCGACGGGCAACGTCATACTGGGACGGTCCCGCTCATTGGCAACAGGTGCCAACTGCCAGGATCTTTGAGGAATCCCCAAGTGCCCGAAGCGGCTGTCCGGGAGCTTGCCATCGCGGTCAATCGACAACTCCTCCGAGCCGAAATCTTTCCCGGTGACCGCGTACAGCGAGTCAGCAACTTGTTCGCCGGTCATCTTTCGTCGGACCGGTCCCCGAAACATCGCGGCTTCCTCGCTTTGAACGCTCACGTCTCCGACCGGCTGGCGCTGGTAGACCTGCGAGTTGAGAATCAGCCGGGCGATGTGCTTGAGGTCATAGCCATTGGCGACCAGTTCGTGAGCCAAGTGGTCGAGCAACTCCGGATGGGAACACTCCGCCTCTTCCCAGTCATCCACCGGCTCGACAAGGCCACGGCCCAGATATCGCTTCCACATTCGGTTCACAATCACTTGAGCAAAGCGGGAGTTCAACGGCGACGTCAGCATCGCCGCCAGTTCCTCTCGGGGATCATCGGATGTGCGAAGGAATTCGGCCGGCAACGGAGGTTGACCGTCGTCCAGACTCACGAACTCCGCGAACGGCCAACTCGGTTTGACGCTGCTCCCCGGTTCGAGGGTCACTTTGACTGCGAGTTCACGAGTGCCGTCTGAGGCGAGCAACACACTGCTGGAGCCGGGAACTTTCTCGGGAGCCCGTTTGAGCATCGCCGCCAATCCGAACAGGTCACCCTGCTTCACATCGTGATACGGAGCATCATGGCACCGGGCGCACTTCATCTCGACGGCCAGGAATGCCGTTCCGAGAATATGGGCTTTTGCTGCCATAGGAACGTCATTCTGAGAGGCGACCGAGAACCCCGCTGGGCCACCGGAGTAGGCGCTCCCTTCCATCATCACCAACTCGGTGGCGATTCGATCGATCGGCCGATTGTCCAGAAAAGCATCATACAGATACCAGCGGAACGGCCCCGAATTGTTCAGTTCCGGCTTTGTCAGTCCTGGGTTCTCCGCGAGGACATCCTGCCAGTAGGTGACCCAGTGATGAGCCCAGCCGTCGTCGACGAGCAGTCTTTCGATGACCTGCTGTCGACGAGTTTCTTTGGGGTCGGCGAAGTAGGCTTCGATTTGTTCAGGGGTGGGAACCGTCCCCACGACATCCAATGTGACGCGACGGAGAAACTCCCAGTCGGACGTTAGCTCCGTGGGGGATTCCCCCGCGTCCTGAAGCCAAGCGAAGATGAACCGGTCAATGTCATTATTCACAAGACGGGAATCGGAGACGACGGGAACGGGAATGTCCGCATCTGCGACGCTGCGAGCCCATTCGTGGCGACGCTGCCAGTAGGCAAGCTCGTCCTTTTGAAGGGAGCTTCGCTGCCGCTGATTCCAGGTTTGCAGTCGCTCGCGGTCCTCGTCGAGAAACGTCAGCCACCCTTCATCGGTGTAGGGCAGTTTCCGCTTTGGGGCAACAAAAGAAGAATACGAGTCCCCGCCTCGAGTCATCCCCAGACTCAACTCTCCGAGGTAGTCTCCGTGGTTCTTGTTCCCCACCAACCGATAGACGGACACCTGATGCCGCCCGGGTGCGAGAGTCACTTTGGCTCGCTTTTCTTCGTGCCCAGCGGCCATCGATAGCAGATCGTCCCCGAGATCGGGAAGGTCATAATACTCCTGGTGGGCACTGGAGTTGAGGTTCATGAATCCCGTTTCGGCGAGAAGTTCGCCGTCGATGTAGAGTCGCGCGGAGTCCAGCGAGCGTAACAGGAACTCGTACTCCCCTCCCTCAAACTCAATGCTGCTGTGCAGGTGCAGCAACGACGGGATCTTCCGATCGATGATCAGCCCCTTGTTGTTGTATTTATGGGGCAACTGCTTCAGTGCGAAGACATCAGTTTCATACAGTGGCTCTGGGATTTGGCAACGGAATCCCCATTTCCGGGCGACGGGGACCTGTTCCATGATCTCGACGGCGACGTGGTCCGTCGGCGAATCGTCTCTCACTTGGCCGATCGAATAGGGAGCGGCAGCGAGATTGATATTCACTCGTTTCTTGATTCGCTCGGGCGAAAGTGCCGTTCGGTAGA
>JAGQQQ010000157.1 GCA_020426125.1 Planctomycetaceae bacterium | reverse complement strand
CTTCGAGTTAAAGTCGAAACAATTCTGCGCCATGATGGGGAGCTAACCTATCACAAGCTGCTTGGTGATCATCGCTTTGAGAAGTCGGAAAGCAATCTGCCGCTCAGGCATGGCACGTTTGTCGTGGATATTGTCCGAGTGAGCGACGTTCCCAACGTCCAGCAGGCGGAACAGTTGGCCACCGCTGCGAACCGCTGGCGGCAATTGCAGCAGCCGACGCTGTCCCTGAAGGGCCTCTGGGATCACGGAACTGAACCCTGCGCGCTCGATCGCACGCGGGTGGCGAGCACAATATGTGATTTGCCGGAGAGGCCTTCCGCCCCCGTTTCCGAGACCTGCCGAGACCGCCGGGAATACGGGCGGGGTGCCCGTCAGCGTTTTTATCAGCGTGAATTGGAAAATGAGGCGACGACCGATCCCGAATTCGCAAAAATTCTGGCACATCTTCAATTCACGGACAACCTCAAGCAGTTGTCCGAACGCCCCAATTCGCCGAACAGCGACGAGGACGATGACTCGAAACTCTCAGACAACGTAGTCGACAAGCTGGCGATTTTCTACGTCGACGGCAATAAGTTCGGTCAGAAGGGGCGGGAGATCTTTGGCACACACGGAGCGGACGGCTTCCGTGAGTGGTCACAGGCACTCCGCCGACACCACCAGTCGCTGCTCAAAGGGCTGTTGAAGATGGCCGATCAATCGCCGGAGCGATGGAAGAACGGCGACGAGATCCGCTTGGAGACTCTACTGTGGGGCGGAGATGAAATCCTCTGGGTCGTTCCTGCCTGGCTGGGATGGGACGTGGCACGCTGGTTCTTCAGTCAGCCGCATCAGGTGCAGGTTCAAGATCACACATTTGATCTGACCTATGGCTGCGGACTGGTGTTTTGCCACATGAAAGCCCCCATCAAGAACACGTCTGCACTGGCGCATCGCCTGGGAGACGCGGCAAAACAGGCACGACCTGGAGAACACTCTTTGGCCTATGAGGTGCTGGAGTCGTTCGACGACATCTCCGGTGATCTGGACGAGCATCGCAGGCGTTTCCTACCGGTTGGAGAATGTCTCAGTTCACTCGTGATTGATCCGACCGTGCTTCAGTCCCACTGGAGCACACTGACGGGGCTCACAACATGCAGCGATTTCCCCATGCGCCAACTCTATATGCTGTGTAGCGCGTGGAGGAAGTCGGCCTCATATGACGTAGACAATGCACACGCAATGCGCCTTAGGGCCGCTTGCCGTTCGGCCGGTGTGGATATTGATTCCGTGATTGACGCATTTGGCGATCCGGTGGCGTGGTTGCATCTGTTGCAGATGCTGCCCTACTTGCCGACCGGAGATGCTCAAACCGCAGAGGGCCAGCCATGAAAACGCACTACATGCTCAATATCGAGCTCACTTTGATTGGGCCCATTTTAACCGCGGGGGGAGAGACAGCAGCACCCGGAATTGATGCCCCGATGGCTCGTGATCGCCATGGTCGCTGGATGCTCCCGTTTTCCTTAATCAAAGGCAAGATTTTGGACTCATTGAGTGAACTTCGCGAAGCGAAATTCACGTATGAATCGAATCAAAGACGATATTTTCCTTCTGATGGCAAATTGAACGACTGGCTGGGGCTCCCCAGTAAATCCGGGCACTACGATCCCGAACGAGGCCGGCTGCGATTCAGTGACTTCCACACATCCCAGTCGGGGAATCCCGACAATGTGATCGATCGTATTCGCCTCAATCGAACCACGGGATCGGCACAGGGGCGGATGTTGTTGATGATTCAGGCTCCATTTGGCTATGGCGAGGAAGTCACTTTCGAAGGCTGCTTGGAGTTCGTCGCGGACGAAACCGAGGCCCAGGAAATTAGAAATCTTGTCGATTCCGCACTCCGGTGGACGCCCGCCTTTGGAGCCTATCGGACCGTCGGATTTGGGCGTACAAAGACAGTCAACACGGAATTGGTAAAGGCAGGGGCTCGCTCTCAGGGAACTCCAGCCCAGGGAAGCCTTCTGCCGTTTGAACTCAGGTTGGATCGACCGCTGTGTCTGGTCGGCCGAAAGCATTCCGAGAATCACTTCGAATCGCTGGAATGTATCAGTGGCGCCGTCCTCAAAGGGGCGGTTGCTCAAATGATTCAAGAACTGACCGGCTCCCCAGGCCGCGATGTCAGACAGGGTCAGGCTGGCTTTCCTCATCTTCGAAAGTCCTTTGACAAACTCCGCTTCGCCGAAGCTCGTGCTAGAAAAAGCGATGCGACGGCAAGGCCCGTCGAGCCGCCTCTGTCCGTCGTAACTTGTCCGAACAAGAAAGAAGGGGACCTCCCTTATTTCGATGCGGCGTTGGAAGAACATCCCCGTCTGATTCGTGGTGCTGCTCCCGCATTCTTGCCCGATTGGAAAGATGACGACTTCGGGACCGTGCGAACCGCATTTGGATGGCCCCTCCTTCCTAAAGAACGCCGCACTCGGACGGCGATCAATCCAGTCACCGGGCGAGCGGCCGACAAGCAGTTGTTTTCGTATGGTCTCGTCTTGCCGGACAGAACGACTCCGCAGGGGACCAGAGAGGAATTCATCTGGGACGGCCAGATCGGGTTGGAGAGCGTTGACGCTGCGGAGCATGCCGGAGTTCGTCAGGAATTGGGTGATCTTCTCAAGCATGGGATTGTCGGAATTGGAAAGACGCGTGCAGTGGCGAGCGTAACCTGGATCTCACAGCAGCTCCCGGCCACCGTCTCGTCGACACCCTTCTCAACCCAGACCGTGATCATCACGCTCCAGACTGAATGCCTGATGACCAATCCAGCAACTCTGCAAAACCAGGGTGACGGTGACACGCTGCACACTGCGTATTCCGAGTTCTGGCATGATGTCTCCGAAGGAGCTCTGGAGTTGACGCGATTCTTCGCACGCCAGTCTGTGTATGGCGGGTTTGTGTCGCGGCGCGCCCGGAATGACCGCTACGAACCATTCCTGCTGACCGATCGGGGAAGCGTGTTTGTACTGACCGTCGCGGATCAGGCGAAATCGCAGACATTGCTTATGCAGTGGTCAAAACAGGGCTTGCCAAATGCTTCGTGGTTAACTGCCCGCTATGCGTCCGACGGAAGTCCGCTCTGGCAGCGATGTCCATACATTCAAGAAAACGGTTACGGCGAGGTTGCAATCGATTTGAACTGCCACACTGAGAACCGCTTCCTTCCCGAGCAGCAGACGACAGGAGCGATATGATGAGGCACATTCGCTGGCGCATCACCGGAACATTGACAACCGTCGCACCATTACACATCGGATCCGGCGACATCGTAACATTCGATCATCCATCGCTGAAGGATGACAGCGGGAAACTCAACGACATTCAGGCCGTGGTCAAGGATTATCGGGGGCGACCCTGTCTTCCCGGCACCGCCCTGAAGGGAGTTCTGCGCTCGTGGGCAGAAGCCATGCTCCCTACCGAAAGCACGGCAATCACGAGGATCTTCGGCCTGCGCGACGTCAAATCGAACACTGCCGAGTCCGGCTGGGCAGAGTTCTGCACGTCATTCTTCGTTGACCCTGATTGCAAACAGCAACAGGCATTCGCCGCGAATGTTCCGTACTGGAATCCAGACGCCTTCACCGGCATCCTCAGCCATGTCAGTATTGATCGCGACACCGGTGCCGCCGCCCATAACAAGCTGTTCTTTGAAGAATTTGTTCCCGAAGGTGTCTCCTTTCGTGTAGAGATCAACGCTTCTCGACTGACCGAAAGCGAAGTCTCACTGCTGCTGGCCATCCTGGAACAGGGGAGCCGTCACATAACCCATCCGTTTCAGTTTGGTGCTAATGGGGCGGGCGGCTGGGGACGGATGACGTGGCAACCGGGCGAGGTTCGCAAGTGTGATCGGCCCGTCATATCCAGCAGTCAGGTCGGGTTCGATTGCTGCGACAAGATTGTGGAAGTCACACCTCAGACGATCGCGCCCTCGTCACCACCACATGTTTCGATGACGCTGATGCTGAGCATGCGGGCAGCGTTCCTTGTCAATGACGCCTCAAAGGGAAAGCCCGAAGGCTGCACGGAAGAGGGGAAACGCGAATTTACTGATTTCACACCGCTCAAGAGAGCCGATGGCGGCGTCTGGCTGCCCGCCTCTTCGCTTCGCGGCGTCCTCCGAGAGCGTGCGGAGTTCCTGTTGCGATCCCTGAATCCAAACGCCACGGGCGATCCCAATGCAGCTCCCGGCAATGGTTCCATTGAACGGATCTTCGGGAAGACCAGTCAGGTTGCCAGACTCCGCATGGAGGAGCCAACGGAGATGGGGCGCTGCAGGGTTGATCAAAAGCAAGACTTCGTGGCGATCGATCGCTTCACGGGCGGCGCGGCAGAAGGCGCGAAGTTCGACGCTGCTTACGCCGACCGGCCAATGCTTGAAACGCGGATGACCCTCAATGTCGCAGACCTGAAGCCCGAAGACTTCGCCCTGTTCCGCCTCGCTCTCAAGGATGTCTGCGAAGGGAACGTGACTCTCGGTTGGGGCGGCAGCAAAGGATATGGCGAAGCATCGGGAACGCTGGCCAACGGGAGCAGCCACGACATCGAAGCGAGCTGGGACATGCCGAACTCTCTGTTGACCGACCAACTCAACCAACAGGGACGCGAGTGGATCAATTTGTATCTCTCAGAGCTGACTCACGCCGACAGATTGCTCGCGGAGGTAAAAGCGGAGCCGATTTCCGGACCGGTCATCGAGCTGATTCAAGGAACACTAAATGTCGTGCAGACGAAGAAGGGCTGGGACTATCCTCTCTCCTATAAGGACCACAAAGGAAAGACAAAGTCTATCAAGGTCCATGAAGACCAGGTTCACCAGGGTCTTCGCGAAACTGTCGCTTCCGGAATCGCGGTGGAGTTTGAAATGGAGGGTGGCAAACAGGTGCGAATCCGGCCGCAGGGCGAACCTTGGGGGGCGGCCACAGAGGAGAACCAACATGTTCCTCAGGATGGCGAATTTGTCCACCCCTACTACTTTCTGCGAATGGAAGACCGCGAACGATTTGCCGGTGACCTCAACAGCGCTGAGCCCATCGGACATCGCCGCTGGCAGCCGGGAAGCTTCTTTGGAACTCTGCGAGTCACGCTCACCGTCAAGACGCCCCTGTTGATTTGCGACAATCGGAACAGGACCGAAGATTCCCAGGTCAGAGACCACTTCATCTATCCGCTACGCACTGGAGTTGACGGGAAGCCCGAACTCGCGAGTTCCTCGGTCCGAGGCATGCTGCGCTCCGCCTACGAGGCAATCACAAACTCAAGATTCGGCGTGTTTCCGGGTCAGTTGGCATGTGGTACAGAACCTGCAGAAAAGCAGGGACGTCGGTTGGGATTCCGACTCCCCGCTCAGATTCAAACAGTTCCGTGCCGCGTTTACGCGAATAGCGCGTCGCCAACCGGTTTAGCTGTTGAATTGCTGCCAGGGACTGGCGGAGTGTTCCCCAGCGCAGGGGCTCCGCTCGCTGCAGCATGGTTCGGAACGTACGGCGGCGTGACTCCGAACAACCCGTCCTCGATGGCTTTCGCGCATCGAACAGAAGTCTGGGCCTATTTGTCACCCTGGCATTATTCCAGAACCACAAGATCTGGAAGACAGATCTCTTTCGACTTCTGGAACGTCGAAGAAATACGACCAGTTGTGGTCGGAGGCGTGAGTCCGACATCCGCGCTGACGAGACGGAACTGCAGCAGTGGGAATGCGTCCAATGCGACTTGGGGGACCCCGGATTGGTATCGTGGATATTTATGCATTACACATAACAACATGCTTGGTAAGCATGACGAACGATTTTTCTTCAGTAATGCACCTGTCACACCTGTTCCGCTGCCCATCGGGATCATTCAGCAGTGGCGGCAGCTGATTGAAGACTATCAGGATCAGCATCAGCGAGAACTTGAGCAGGGGCGAGCCGCTCCATCACCCCTTTCGCCGCCAAATAACTTCTCACGCCACATTACCATTACTCCGCCGGCACTGAACATCGACGAACGAAAATTGAAACCAGGAGACCTTTGTTATGCCGAAGTAGAAGCGAGTGGGAGCACTTGGAGCGTGAAAGCCCTCTACCCCGTGACGATCTCTCGCAAACTCTTTGACAACTCTCCGCTCAATCTATTGCCCAAATCCCTGCGTCCGGCCCCGTCGATCGAGCAACTCTCCCCCGCCGACCGAGTCTTTGGCTGGGTCAACCAGGACAAGAACACTTCAAAAGGACAAGAGAAGGCAGCCTATCGATCGCATGTTCGAGTCGGCCCGGTGACGTGTGAGACGGAAGCCGGTGAAGCCATCGATGAGTTCGAGCCCAAAACACTCGCCATTCTCGGCCAGCCGAAACCACAGCAAGGCCGGTTTTACCTGGGCGAGAAAAGGACAAACGGAAAGGCCCAGCCAATAGGACGTAACAAAGAAGAGGCCGGTTACAACGACAACAATCGCATCCGCGGGCCCAAGATTTATCTCCATCATAAGCGAGCTGAGAAATACGAGACCGCGGACCAGTGGCAGAATGACAATCCGCAGGCATTCTCCAGCGAGCGCAGCAATCAGAACCGCTCAGTCACAGGGTGGGTGAAGCCGGGAGCGGTCTTCTCGCTGGATCTGCATGTCACCAACTTATCAGCCTCCGAGCTGGGTGCCCTCGTCTGGCTCCTCTCGCTACCGGAAGGACATTATCTTCGGCTCGGGCTGGGTAAACCGCTCGGCTTCGGCAATGTCCGCGTCGAAATGGAGTCCGAGAAGTCGCACATTGCCGACGGAGCGGAATGGATCAAGTCATTGACAGGAGAAGTCACCGAGCCCGCCATGGCCAATCTCTCACTGATGCCGAATGAATTCGAGAATGTGATCAACCAGGCGAATCCAGAGGTTTTGACCGCATTTCGAATTGCCGCGACCGGTCTCGGAGACACACCCGTCCATTACCCGCTGACAACTGACCAGTCGCCCGGGGATGGCGAGACCTACAAGTGGTTTGTTTCGAACGAGAAAGAAGGGCGACGAAGTGTCTTGCCAGATCTCACCGACAGCAATCCGTTCCTGAAGAAACACCCGCCTCAATAGTTTGCCTGCTGCACGCTTCGGTCAAATCGACTGACCCTCGAGTCAGTATTCGGTGCAACTGGTCGTTTCCAACCTCCTCCGGCTGCATCTCCCCGAACTTGCCACCGTGGGAAGTTCGCGACCAAGCCAGTTTCACCTCCAGCCTTCGACTCGCGAGTTTCCATAGCAGTTCCTTAAAACCCACTCCACTTTCCTCGTCGCTGTCCGGAGTCGGGACGACGCGGCCTTGAGAAACTCGTTGGGCGAGACGCTCCAGCTTTGCAGTCTGCACCCCCGTTGCTCTGTTTGAGCAGAGTCCGACGGCTGCGACTCTCAGGTAGGTCAGCCGTCATCAACCAGTCGGGCGCATACCAGTTACCAGTCATCGTCCTCAATGAACGCGTACTTCGGCGACTCGACGAACTCCTGCGCCGCGATCATGTTTCAGGCAAGTACCCATCGAACTGGACAACCCTTTCCTCAAAACCTGCAATTCCTGGAATCGCCTCGAATTCACTCCGATTTCCGCTGAAACCTACCTGTTCTCACAGTAGTGCACACAAGATCACATACATTAGTCGGGAACGATTGAGGAACCGAAAAGATGGGAGTGCTGGATTCTGTGGGTGCTTTACATCGCGTGACAATCTCTCCATCGTCCGCGGTCGTCTTCCGAACGTCTTCGGAAATCTCAATTGCAGACAGTGGAGTGTTTCGATCTTTAGATGATTGCCTCGCCGAGTCGACACCACCATTATCGCTGCTGGGAAATCTGGAGGCTAACCGACTGGCCACGATGAATGACACGTTGCGGGCCGCAGGGTTTGCTGCTCCAGGACAGGCCATGGAAGGATGGACCCGATTGGAAAGGCTGATCCAGATTGATCCGTGCGGACTGTCTGTCGAGGAGATTTACGAGGAAGCACTTCTTTGGGCCGAACGGCAGCGGGCGAAGGAGCGGATACGCCAGGCGGTACAGGTCGAACGGGGGCGTTCTCAGCGGACCGAGCCACCGGTATGGGAGAACGCCGGGTTCGGATTGGTCGGCAATCGGGACTGGGAGAACTGGGGACTCGGGCTGGATGTCGATCAGCGCAGGCACCTGTACCACTTTCGTCGTGATGCCGGGCGGTGGGTTCGCCACGAGCACTGCACGCTGCTGATCCAGGCGGGAATCCAGGACGGTTTGGCGAAGCTTGTGGTGACGGGACGGGGGGGGGTAAGCGAGCCGATGGATCTACTGGGCGGACAATGACGAACTGAGTCGCCTCAGGAAACTCAGATCATCGCACGTCAGCGGTCTGCAACATCCCGAACACCTCACAAAGCCACGCTCGAAAATGTCTGATCCGGTGGCCTCCACCCCATGAACAATCAAAACAAGGAGGGTCTTATGGTCAAACCGGTCGCGATCGTTCGCAAGAACTGGCTGTTCTCTGAGAGATAAGAAAAAATCTCCCTGCCGCCCGAGGGGACTCGGGCGGCAGAGGGAAGACTGGTTTGCAACGGGGACAGCAGTCTCAAACGGGGACGGTATTCCGCTGGCGGGAACACTCCAGTGGAGTGGACATCAAGTTGTGGTGACCAGTTCGCTGGCGAGCAGGTTGAAGGTGATGTCCTGGTCGGTGGGGAGCTTGCGCAGCCATCTGGTGAATTGATGGGTTATCAGTCCGGCGGCGATGGTGGCCGCGTAGATGGTGCTACGGGAGGTGCAGGTTCCGGGTTGAGCTTCGGCCTGGGGGAACAGCGATCGCGAGTAAGGTTCCCTTGCCACTTCGTCGGTGACGGTGAGGATTCGGAGTGTTTCCCCGAGCATTCGTCCGTCGCTGAAGAACGTGACGCGATCCGAAATCGCTCGCCAGATCGCGGCGCGGGTGGTGATCGAATCGACGCAGACAAACACCGCATCACCGATCGGCGTCGTTGGCCGGAACCGATCGGGGACCGTCGTGATCTCGATGGTCGGATCGATCCGCACCAGATGGCTCGCCGTCGCATCGACCTTCCGGTGACCGATGTCGACCTGAAAGTACCCTTGCGTGGTCACGTTTGTCAGTTCCACAACGTCGAAGTCGATCAACTGAATCTGCCGAACACCGATCGCGGCCAGTTGGATGGCCACCTGCCGGCCGATCGCGCCGACGCCGATGACGGTGGCCGGGATCTGGCTGAGCGTCTCCAACGGGACAAGGTCCCGTTGTCGTTCGAATCGGGATATCTCTGTCGGCATCAGGCCTCCATTTTCAGGGATTTGGCGTACGCTTCGAAGCTGGTGGGATCTTCGAATGTGTCATCGTCGGCATCGAATTCCTCGGCGGATGGTTCCCAGAGGTCGGGATGACACTCGAACCAGTCATGGTCGGAGACGGCATGGCTCTTCCAACCATCCGTGACATGGCGTTCGTAGAGTCGCTGCCACTCCGCATGGTCGGAAGACGCGAATGGCTGGGAATAGTCGATCTCCACATCGAGGCCGATGACGCCCTGTCCCAGCCGCCAGCGAAGTTCGGCGTAGGTGTCCCCACCACGTGCCAGGATGAACATCACCGCCCAGTCGCAAGTCCCGAACACCCGTGCAAAGGTCTCGATGTCCACACCACTCGGCTGCGGACATTCGCCGGGATGGGTATGGATCCAGACTCGTGCAAATTGCTCCGGCCGACGACCGAGGTCTACCTGGTCTTCGAACATCTCCGCGACGGCGACATCCTCGAATTGCACGGAGACCGCCGTGCACTCCTGATCGACCATCACGATATCCTGGATGTGGAGCAGATGGTCAGGATCCGCGAGGCCGAACCCTCCCACTTCCGTCGGGCCGGCATCACGCAGGTACAGCAGCTTCGCCCAGGCAGAGGGGCTGAATGTCAGTCGGGCACGGCGTCTCGTTCTGGTCCGTGGACGGGCTTTCAGGTTCTTCCGTCGGGGCAACTTCGTCTTCATCGATTTCATGCGATTCCTCATAGCTGGTGTGGCAATCGGGACAGCGGCCTTCGAAGAGGCACTCTGGACAGCACGGCTCCTCGCAGTCCGCGCATGCGCTGAGACAGTTCGTGCAGAATCGGTCATCGCAGCCGAGACAGCCTTCGCGGCACTGGTTGCAGAGGGTGGCATCGCAGTGATCGCAAAGGCAGCAGCAACTCTCGCACAACGTCTCTTCGCAGCGGTCGCAACCAGAGGACTCGGAAGGGACGACCGAATCTCCACAGTCCGTGCAGGTGACGTTGTCCCAGTCCGAGAGATAGACATACGCGGACGCGGAGTTATAGGTTCGTAGGATCTGCCGGACGAGCAGGAAGAAGTCCCCCAGACGGCCCTCCTCGAGTGCGACCGCGATGGCGTGATGGCCGTCCCCTTCGCAGAGCGTTTCATCCTGCACATGGGAATGAGACACACGGGACGACCCCCGCGCGGAGCGGTTGTCGAGCGCGACGATGCGATAGCACAATTTGTCGATCCCGTTCAGCTGGAGTCGAATCTCGAACGGACCAAGATCGACCTCGTCCAGCGTGATCGGTTCGGTGACCGCCACCAGTTCCTGCGACTGGCGGTCATAAGCCACCTGCTCAAACTCCGACGCCAGCGACCGCAGTTCGTCAACAACCATGCGCTCGCTCGGGATGGTCTGCTGCTGACGACGTTCCTCAACCAACAACCGTTCCTGACCGGCATTCACGGCGACCGCCAGTTGCACGTTGGCCGACAGCAGTTGTCGCAGGCAATGCCTGGCGGCCCCGTTCCAACCACGACCACGAGCCCGCTGATAGAGTCGCTGCCAGCGCTCAATGGCCTGCTGATAACCAGGGGGCCAGATGCACAAGGGCTGGCTCGATTCCCACTTTGAGCGATAGTGCTCGGCAAGCTGGGAGGCGGCCTTGAGCATCCAGCGGCCATCTTGGAAGGATCCCATCGTTTCTCCTTTCTCAGCTAGGGGGGAATTACAAAGAGCGGGCGCGGCCGGACTGCAGGGCCGCACCCGCTGAGGGGGATTCCGCCGCGTATCAGATGCGGCGGCGTCGCTGACGAGCGAACTGTTTG
>JAGQQQ010000156.1 GCA_020426125.1 Planctomycetaceae bacterium | reverse complement strand
TAACCCTCAGCAACCCACCGCGTCCCCTTTCCCCCGCTGGCTCTGCGCACAGAGCCAGCGGGGGAAAGGGGGGAAACTCACCTAACCTGGCAGTTCCGAGAATAAATCAACGTCCCGTCCCGCTTGGGAACGAGGGGAAAAAGAACACCATTCGGCTCGACCTCCTCATAGTTTCACCCTGTCTATTGGGCATTCACATCCTGGCCCGAAATGGTCGAAATTCTCCGCCAGACCTGCAAGTCAATGGACTCATTGACGAATCGGGCGCTCCCGTCCAAGAAGAGGGTATTGACACCTTGCGGATGCCGGCTGCGGGCGGTGGCCATTCCAATTCTGTAAAACCTCGGCATCGCGGCGTTGGGATTCGCGGGTGGGCTGAAGACAGAGATTGAAACACAATCGGGCGATTGGGAGTTTGGGGGAGCCACATGATTGTACAAGCCTGATCCATATTGCCCGCAATCCCAGCCCCAACCGGCGAGCGGATAATAATTCGCCGGCTCACCTTGCAGTGAGCCACACAATTCGAGCATCAGATCCGGATCGTTGATCCACTGAGTTTCATATCCGCTCGCCCAGAAATCCTCATCTCGAGAGAACGAGTCGATCGTCGTGTCGGACTGGACCCGTTCGCTGGCCGCGACGGTCGCAGACAATCCATCGGTGACTTCGGCGAGTTTGATTCCTCGGCTCGCACAGAATGCTCCCCACAGCCTTTCTGGGTCACCGTCAGCGGGGAAAATCGTCGCACGAGGGTAGGCCCCGGAACAGGCCAAGTAGTTTGTCCCCGGCAAACCAAGGTCACTGGGGCATATCAAGGCGGGAATCGGGATACGCGCCCAAGGAGGCCAAAGATCAGGATCGAAAGCGAATAGCGTATGGTAGTTCTGCGGATCGAGCGGTTCCTCGAAAGATGTTTCCCCCAGCCAGGGCAAGATCTGGGCCGTCGGAGACTGGCCGGTCGGGTAGTCGTATGGATGCGGATGGAGGGGGCCAGAACTTGACGGCAACTCGCCGTTTGTCGACTCATAACCGGCCAGAGCGGTGCCGTATTGCTTGAGATTGTTTAAGCAACTGAGCCGTCTGGAACTTTCCCGGACTGACTGAACAGCCGGGAGGAGGATGGCCATCAACAGGCCGATCAGGAATATCACCACCAGCGTCTCAAGCAATGTAAACCCCCTGACAGACGTGTTTCCCGTGTGATGAATTTGAGATCCAGTCCGCATGGGGTTTCCTCCTGGTTGACAGGGATTCATGAAAACAGGGGATTATGGAGCAGCCTGCCCGACAAACGCGGAGACAGGAATCAACAGTTCATGGCTTTCAACATGTACAACCAGTGTTCCTTGATGCCTACCGAATTCCTCGGGAGCCTCCCAACGAACAGTCAACTGGGGTTCGCCTTGCTGATCTGTGGTTGCTTCACAGACGGCAGCCGACAGCTCTTCTCGCCATTCCCAGGAGTCGGCCAGCACGGCATCACCCCCCTGGTTCCTGATCGAAAGCTGGCCTTGAATTGTTTGGGCAGGTTTCGTGAACCCAAGGAAGAGGCTCGTCGGATGCGCTTCGTAGGCATGGTTCACATGCCAGGTGACCGGGATGAGGACCGGTTGACCGACTTGCTTGTCAACAGCGACTCTGACTGTCCCTCGCCCCTGGACCGGATACGGCTGCGGCACCAATGTGACCAACAATTCGTCCCCATTCATCTCGGCTTGAACCGCAGCCGGTTCCCCGGCGACCGAACGGATCTCCACGTCCTTGTTTTGTTTGGAAACTCGCAGGATCTGTTGAATGGGCTCGCCCGGTTCGACATCACCAAAGCTGGCATGTGTCGGGTCGATGGTGATCCCATTGGTCGCAATCCAGTGCGCCGTCAAAGGAAACCGGGGATGGACAGGATCGTTTGTGACGAGCGTCACGCGGACGGTCTTTTCTCCGGCAGCCTCGGGTTGGATTCGTAGTCGAACGAGGGCCGACTCATCTGGCAAAATTTCTGAGTCCGGGATTTCAGGTCGCGTGCAACCACAGGACAGAATTGTTCCCTCGATGCGCAATGGGGCTGTCCCCCAGTTCTCAATTTCGTACTCCATCAGCAATGGCTCGCCAGTCAAAGGAGTTTCCCCCAAGTCGAGATCCTGTTGACGGACGTGAATCTGTGCGGTCGGGGTCTGCGACTCCGCTCGTTCTCGTGAACAGGCATAGAGTCCACATGCGGCCAAGACCGTCCCCATCACAGTCAGATGCGGCCTGAACATTGTCATCCTTTTCGTTGGGACCCCGGTTTCACGTCATCGAGACGTCGTCCAGGAACGCCACGACCAGAGTGCCACGCCCACGATCACGACGACACTGGTCGCCGTCCAGAAAACCATTCGCAGTGTCCGGGAACGCGCCTCGATATCAACAATCGCCACGATTTCAGATTCGGGTTGAAGAGGTTGATCCGAGATCAACAGGGCATCTCCGGCCCAGGTGACATTCCAAACATAATCGGGTGTTGTGTACGTTGTGGGGGGATCAATGATGTGGACACCCTCTTCGTCGATTCGCTGGATCAGGACAAAATGTCCGTGCTTCAGATGAGCGATGCACGCGAAACGCCCGGTTCGCGCAGAGAGGTTTTCCAGCGTCGTGTGGATGCCGAGCGTGTGGAAACCGTGTAACTGTGCGGCTTCAGTCAGGTCGGCCAGCGAGTGTCCCCATCGGGGAGGGGGGCCGAGGCTTTCTTCGAGGCTGTCGATCTCCTCAAGCCCCGCATCCAGAGAATTAAGAGCCACGAAGAGCGTGTAGTTCCCGCACATCTCGTCGATGCGTTGCTCCGGTGGTCCCGCGGCGAAGAGGGTGGCCAGCAAAAGTCCGTGCCCAATGATCATTTTCCATTCTCATCTGATTCTGAT
>JAGQQQ010000155.1 GCA_020426125.1 Planctomycetaceae bacterium | reverse complement strand
GGTGAAATCCACGTGCCCGGGAGTATCGATCACGTTGACGGTCGTCTCCTTCCAGTAAACCTGAGTCGCGGCCGATGTGATCGTGATGCCACGTTCTTTTTCGAGGTCCATGTGGTCCATGGTGGCCCCATCCCCTTCTCCCCGTACTTCCCCGATTTTGTGAATTCGACCGGAATAGAACAAAATCCGCTCGGTGAGCGTTGTTTTGCCGGAGTCGATGTGGGCGGAAATACCGATATTTCGTACTTTTGAAAGATCCATGGTCGTCTCAAAAAATGGGCGGAAAAGGGGGGGACTGGGCGTCCACCAGGTTCAAAAGGACCCTCAGCGAGTCACTCGGCACTCATGCTGACTTCACCTGTCACACTGAAGGAGAAATTCACACTGAGGGAGAAATCTGAGGGGGGGGGATCTGCGCCAGCACTGGCGAAAGATACAACGAAGCGCGAAGACTACGTGGGCCACGGACCGATCAGGCAGGTGCTGATCGATACTCAATTATGCTCGAACTGCTCGAATCGGGTTCTGCATGATGTTGTATCCCACATCTCGTCATCCGGAGGAAGAGAGGAGTCTCGGCACACGCCGAAGACCATCAATCTCTCGTCGGAAAGTCAAGACCCCGACCGTCTGATGACTTCGGTTGGTTGCCGTGGAGTCAGATTCACCCCACAAATCAGACGCGACAATCAATCAGACGTGCCACTGACGAAGGAGATTAAACCAGAATTCCCAGCGAAGTCAGTATTGACGAACCAGGAACGGTCCTTCCGCGACACCGTTGTCTCAACGGCGGGATAGTATCGACGAGTCCCGCCGATGGGAAGAGGAGAATCTCCAGATTTCGATGGGTTTTGTGTAAAATCCCAGGCGCGTGGCCGTGGCCGGCGTTGATCCAGATCCCATGGCCGATGAGGAGTCGACGTCTCAGCACAAGAACTCAAAAATCTGGACCACGAACCACGTGAAACGGTCTGATCGGTCACTGTAAAACAAATTCTGATATCGACTTCTCCCGAATCCTCCAACTCGGAGTCCTTCGTGTCGCTCACATTCGCCAGTGCCGAGGGGACATCGGGTCTTCGAGAAGTTGAAATCCCATTTTCCAGTGCCAAAGCATGCTTTCCGACTGGCCCAGTAAAAATGTGCTGTAAAGTGAATTCGCCCCCTGCTCACGCAGGACACGGCCGCTGCGAGTCAACAACCAGCATCCCAGACCCATTCGAGAAGATTCCGGTTCGACGAAGATCCATGTCAGATGGGGAAAAACGACGCGCCGACTCTCCTCGGCCGTCATCTCGTCAGGGCGCCCCAACCCCGAAGGGAAGAGGTACTGGCCAGAGACCCAGGTGACAATTGATACGCCGCAGAGATGATCAGTCGCCGATGATTTCACAACCAAACTGGCAGCCGGGTCAAGCCGTCCATCGTCTCCCGATTCCGTTCGCGCGAGCAGAGCCTTGGCGGCGACTTCGCAGGTCTCCCAGTCGAGGGCGGCAAACGGCGCCGTATTGGCAAATGCTCGGGCGAACAAAGTCGACAACTCATCACGGTTGTGCTCGGAGAGCGTGTGAACCTCGTAGCCGTCCCGCTCTGTTACAGATTCGGCCAGGTCCTCTAAACCCAACCGGCAGGAGAGAAATCGGGGTCGCCCCGTGATCCGCAGTTCACCCTGCACATACTCAAAGCGATACGCTGGGTGGCGGGGGAGCGACTGATACACTTCCCAAGGCACCTCGCAGCGAACCGTTCTAAACCACTTTTCCATCATGGACAGGAATACCCAGAGACGTCGTCGCAATCCATTCAGTCTTGGGATGGCGACTCAACAGGGCGAGACCGCATCCGTGCCAACTGCCGTTGGGCAGACCTCCAGATTGAAATGGCCAACGTGATCAGTGTCAACGGGATCACGAAACCCCAGAGACCGACCCGAAACAGTTCGATGCTGTCGGCCTGGGAGGCGTTCAAGATCAGATACGTCGTATAAAAGACGGCGTAGGAGACAAACAGGACTCCTTCCCAGCGGGCGATTTCGTGGCCAGTGGCAAAGATTGGGAAGCAGGCGATCGCCACCGCCAGCATGACGGGAAAATCCAGGTGCAATGCAGCGGTTGGAACGGCAATCGGAACAGACGAAATGGTCGCAGTGGTTCCCAGTACGCACAACATGTTGAAGATGTTACTGCCGACAGCGTTTCCGACGGCCATGTCCCGTTGACCCCGGAGCGCCGCCACGACCGATGTCGCCAATTCGGGTAACGAGGTCCCGGCCGCGACGATCGTGAGTCCGATGACGAGTTCCGAGAGTCCCCAGAGCCGGGCAATGTGCACGGCCCCGTCGCAGAACATTCTTGATCCGCCGACAAGCATTCCCAGCCCGATCAGGAAGAGAAACATCTGCCAGCAGAAGCTGCGGATCGTCAATTGAGGAATCGACTCATCCCCTTCCGCCGGCGCCGCCTGCTCTTTTCGAGCCTGCACGACCGTCCAGGTGATATAGGCGACCAACAGCCCCAGAAGCGTGAGGCCTTCGGTCCGTTCGATCGCTCCATCGCGAGCGAACAAAAAGACCAAAATGGATGCCCCGATCATCACCGGCACATCCACGCGAATCACCTGGAAATGGACCACGAGCGGGATGATTGTGGCCGAAAGTCCCAGGATGAACAGAATGTTAAAAATGTTGCTCCCCAGGACATTCCCTAAGGCGATCGACGGTTGTCCCGACAGTGCCGACTGGACGCTAACCACCAGTTCCGGGGCGCTGGTGCCCAGGGCAACGACAGTCAGTCCGACAACAAGAGAAGGGATCCGAAGCGAAAGGGCGAATTGCGAGGCCCCCTTCACCAAGAACTCCGCCCCGGCGGTGAGAATTGCCAACCCAAGAACTAGCAGCAGGATGGACACCAACTGACCCTTCGAAAAATGCCGATTGAAGGTGAGCGATGGGAACCGGGTTACCGACTTTGTGCCGCAGACGAACGTCAGGAGTCGCCGGCCTGCAATTGCTGTTTTAGGGCGGCCAGTTCCGCGTCGATCCGCGAACTTTGAGAGGTATTTGACGACGTGGGGGGGGGACTACTCGGTTTCGGGGGTGTCGCCTCGGGGAACTCTTCTCCACGCAAATCCTCAAGGCGGCGCCGGGCGTCGGATAGCCGTGCCTGCAGGGCATTTCGCATGGTCTGCAAGTGGTCACGGGTGGAGACCGCCGCCTGCAACTGTTGCTCGAGTCCGGCGATCAGGTCTTCGACTTCCTGCTTCCGTTCCAGAGCCGTTCGCGCGGCGGATTCGTCATTCGAGCGAAGGGCTTCAGTCGCCCGTTTGACCCACTGATCAGCCGCTTGGCGAAGTTCGCCAATCTCCGACTCGATTCGAACCACGTTGGCAATGGCCGCCTGAACGCTGCGATCAGCGCCGGCCGCCCCTTCGTTCATCTCCGAAATCATCTCCGCCAGCGCGGAGGCGGGATCGTCCGCCTTCGCGAGGATGGAACTCAAATTACAGGTCACAATATCGGTCAGTCTGCTGAAGTAGGGCATCGATTCCTCATCAACTCCCGTCTCTCGGAATCCCGTCGCATTTCTGCTAAACGCTCAATCAGCGAACCGGGATGAATTAATCTGGCAAATCTGGTCAAAAGCGAACGGACATTTCTCAGTCCATCAGGTGATTTCCTGCGGGGCAACTCCCCGTGTTCGCAATTTCTCGGCCAGCTTCTCGCGGGCCAGTCTGAGTCGGCTTTTGCACGTCGCCAACGGTACTTCCGTAATCTCGGCCACGTCGGCCAGACTCAAATCGGAATAATGGTGCAAAATAAACGTCTGCCGCTGATCATCGGGAATTTCCGCCAGGAGTTCGTCAATCAGGAGTACGAACTCCGTCTGCTCCAGCTTCGCCTCTGGGGGAACGAGTTCTCCCACGATGCGGGCCATCGCACTGGCATCTTCGTCATTAGCTCCGCGTGCGGCATGAACGAGCGCATCGTGGGACCGTTTGCGGACATCATCAATCAATAAGTTCCTGGCGATCCGAAACATCCAAGCTCGGAACCGACCGAGGGGAAGGTAATCCCACGCCTGATTATAGACCTTGAGCAAGGTTTCCTGGGACAGATCTTCGGAAAGTTGATGGTCGCGGGTATTTCGCATGAAAAACCCGATCAGCATCGACTGATAACGAATCACCAATTCGTTGTACGCCTCCATGACGCCGGACTGAATCAGCTTCATCAGTTCATCGTCTGTCATGGAATCGGGCTTGCGGTTCTTGGAGGCGACTTTCGTCGCAAGGGGATTACGGCGACTTCCGTCGCAAAGTGATTTCGGCGACTACCATCGTGAAGGGATCGTGGCCACTTGGTTTGCGTCTCCCGTCAATATATGCGAAGACACGCACGCACGCGAAGGTCCGCTGCTCTGAAAAAGGGAACGGGCCTCCCCTTGGCTCCCGCGATCGCCCCCAATAAGTAAACATTGTTCATGTCCT
>JAGQQQ010000154.1 GCA_020426125.1 Planctomycetaceae bacterium | reverse complement strand
CAGCGACTGGCCTGCCGGTCCTCGGGCTGCAGCGAGGAACCCAGGCAATCGACCTGTTGTCGCCATCGCCCGGACGAAGGCCCAGCCTCTGCCGGCACCAGTGTTTCGTCCAGGACAGCTTTCGGATTACTCGCCGAAAGCCGGCTGTTCCGGATGGCAGGCGACAGACTTCCCTGCCCGGCATTCACACTGCGATGGCAGACAGGCTCAGGCGGCGGGAGTGACCGATTTGCCGTTGGCCAGCTCAGTCAGTTCCGCGACGATTGCCTGCTGACTCTCGGCCACCTGGGCCAGAAGAACATCAGCTGCTTCGTCGCCACTGCAGATGGAACGTGCGCCCTGAATTTCGCTCAGCACGGCCGATTCATGCCGCACCAGTTCCGCCAGCAGATAATCGAGCGAAACATAATGCAGGTCGGTGTATTCCGTGGGATACGCACCGTTATCGACCGGCCAGTCCCGCTGATCGAGCAGACGTCCCAGTGCCGCGGCACACTCCTGCTGCCGTGCCACGAGGCCACGGATCGTCTGCCGCCGGGCCGCCGCATCCGCATCGTCGTTGATCCACGGCCACGCTTCTCCCACATACTGCAGGAGGCTGCGTCCCAGGTCGATCAGCAGCCCGTTCAGTTCCGCATTACGTTCAGTGCTGCTTCCCACGGATGGACCTTCTCTGATCTCTGTGCCAGCCGCAGCTGGCTCTGTGATTCGGATTCACGCTGCCTGGAGGGACTGCGGCAGAGGACTTGTCACCGCAGCAGAATGCGGGCCACGTTATTGGCCGTCTGACTCAACGGACCTGCCAGGACACCCAGCAGCAGCACGGGAACCGAAACCATCACCACATACAGACCCGGAGCGGAACGGAATGGAACCAGTGCGGAACGGGCTCCCACGGGACGCTCGGTCAGGAACATCGATTTCAGCACCCGCATGTAATAGAACAGGCTGAACACGGTATTCACGGCGGCGATTCCGAGAACCACCCACATGAACCAGTGCACGCGGCCCGCCTGGAACAGCGAAGCAAAGATTTCCAGCTTGGCCCAGAACCCGCCCAGCGGGGGCAGACCCACGAGGCTGAACAGGCAGATCAGCATGCAGACACACAGCACGGGGGCTTCCCCGGCCAGGCCGCGATAGTCTTCGATCTCTTCACTGAAGATCTGATTACGAATCAGGGCCACAATTGCAAAGGCCCCCAGATTCATGAACAGGTACACCGCCAGGTAGTACAGCAGGGCCTCGAGGCACCGGCGGGCTTCCGCATCCAGCCCGGCGGAAGTCAGTCCCGGCACTCCGGAGGGGTTGGCTCCGCGAATAATCACCAGGGCGGAGACCGCCATCAGCATGTACCCGGCATGGGCGATCGTACTGTAGGCCAGTAGACGCTTCATATTCTTCTGTGAGTAAGCCGCCAGGTTACCAAAGGTCGCCGTCACAGCCGCCGCGACCCCCAGGCCAATCCCCAGACTCAGGTTCAGCCCCGCCAGCGACGGATCGGGATTTCCGGTCAGAGCAATGCAGAACCGCACCAGCAGAGCAAAAGCTCCTGCCTTCGACGCCACCGACAGGAATCCACCAACTTCAGCGGCGGCTCCCTCGAAAGCATCCGGGCACCAGAAGTGGAACGGCACCAGTGACAACTTGAAGGCCAGACCAGCGAGGACCATTAAGATCCCCAAAGCAAGTGTGACGGCCACCGGATTGGTTAACACAAAGGATCCGCCAGCGAATGCGGTTGACACCTGAGCGGCAAGTTCCGGCATCGATGCCGTCCCCAAGACTCCAGCCACGAGGCTGAGGCCGTAGAGCATGACGCCGGCGGCTCCGGCTCCGTAGATCACATACTTGAGCGCCGCCTCACTGGCCTGTCGACGGCCCTTCTGGAAGGCGACCATCGCATAGCTTGGAACGCTCATCATCTCGACGGCGAGAAACAAAGTCAGCAGATGATTCGCCCCGCAGGCGAGCATCATACCCACACTCGAACCGATAAGCAGCGTGTAAAAATCTTGGCCATCTTCTGAGTCTGGGATGCCGCTCAGAACGGTCAAAGCGATCATCAGTACAAGAAACAGGCACAAGCCGAGTCGGAAAAACACAGAGAACTGATCATGAACGAGCAGCCCCGTAAAATAAGGACCAACTTCGCCAACGCCCTCCGGGGTGAGTCCCCAGGCCTGGAACAGGGCCATCATTGCGGGGATCTCCGACCCCCCTTTCACGTACATAAATTGTGAGAACACGCCGAGAAACGCGATCAGCGCCCCCAGCAATGCCACGAGATTCGTCGGCAGTCGACGATGGATTTCGAACATCCGCACGAATAGCAGAGCCAGAATCGTGAGGCAGAGCGCAATCTCTGGTCCGAAAATCTGCACCGATCTCGGCAGAATTTCGCCTTTCAGAGCGTGTTCGATAATCTCATTAACGGACATGGAGGTCTTCGTCTCTGCTAAACGTGGACGTCAAAACGTCTTCAGTACGTACGACAATAGTATCTAACTCTAAGGCAGCGAAAACGTTATTCCGACTACTCGGAAACGCTTGTCACAGACTCGGCAGCGGGATCCATCGATGCGTTGTATCCAGCAGCCAAGTCTTGTGTCAGCTTTTCAACGGACGTTTCCATCATTCCGAGCATCATGTACGGATAAACGCCCAACACCACCGCAAAAATTGCGATGATCCAGCCGATCGTCGCTTCGCGTCCGTTAATTGGAGTCAGGTCCTCCGCGTGAGGGCCTTTATACTCGGGTCCGAGATAGACGCGCTGAACTGTCCAGAGAATGTAACCAGCGGTCAGGATCACGCCCGAGGCTGCGATGATGGCGAGCAAGGGGCTGAAGTTCCAGGTGCTCAAGACGACGAAGGCTTCCCCAATAAAGCCGCATAGCCCCGGGAGACCAAGACCAGCGAAGAAGATCACGACAGCCAAGGCACTGTAATGGGGCATCTTTTGCATCAGGCCGCCGAACTTGTTCAGGTCGCGGTGATGAACCCGGTCGTAGACCACGCCGACCATAAAGAACATCCCGGCGGAGGAGACGCCGTGGGCCAGCATCTGGAACATGGCTCCGGAGAGACCCATCTGCCAGTGGTTAATTCCGACAGTCGCCCCGCTTTCGTTGATTTTCCAGACGGCGAGGCCGACGAGGACGTATCCCATGTGACTCACCGAACTGTAGGCGACGAGACGCTTAAAGTCGGTCTGAGCCATCGCGGCGAAGGCTCCGTAGATGATGCTGAACACGCCCAGAGCAACGAGAGCGTAGGCTGCGTACTGAGTGCCGTAGGGACACAGGGGCATCGCAATTCGGATGATGCCATATCCGCCGAGCTTCAGCAGGATCCCGGCCAAGATCATCGAAATTGGCGTGGGGGCTTCGACGTGTGCATCGGGCAACCAGGTATGGACTGGAAAGGACGGCAGCTTGATCGCGAATCCAATAAACAACAGAACAAACGCGATGATCTGAATCTGCTGATTGAATTGACCCGCCTGGGCGATCTTCATAAGCGTCAGCAAGTCAAAGACGCTTTCCCCTCCGGCCAGTTCGGATCCCGCACTGTTGAAGTAGAACATCAACATCGCGATGAGCATTAGAACCCCACCGAAGAGGGTATACAGGAAAAACTTGATCGCAGCGTACTCTCGACGAGGACCACCCCAGACGCCGATAAGGAAGTACATCGGCAAGAGCATCACTTCCCAGAAGACGTAGAACAGGAAGAAGTCGAGCGAGAGAAAGACCCCCAGAACCCCGGTTTCGAGGATGAGGAAGAGCATCAAGTACCCTTTGACCTTGTCTTTGATGCTCCAGGAGGCCATTGCCGCCAGAACAAAGACGAATGCCGTCAGCAGCACCAGCGTCATGCTGATCCCGTCGACTCCCAACTGGTAATAGATGTTCCAAGTGGGAATCCAACTGGCCTTCACCAGCATCTGCATGTCGCCGTTGCTCGCGTCGAAACGCCCCAACACCGCGATCGTCAGGCCAAAGACAATGACGGTCACCGCGAGCGTGTACATCCGCATCGCTTCAACCGCCTTCTTATCAAATCCGGCCAGAAACAACGCGGCGATCGCGGGCAGGAAGATCGTTGCGGAGAGGAGAATAGCGTCGTTCGACATGATATTTCGCTGTAAGGAATTGAAGGCTCGCCTGAGCCAATTTCCGGAAGGTTGCCTTAGTCACTCAAGTCAAAACATCTTTTCCCGACAAGGGCCTACTGCCCCGGGAAGAAGATAAACACCAACACAAACAGGGACACCACGCTGACGGCGATCAGCATCACGTATTGTCGAAGCTGTCCCGTTTGCAAGCCGCGGAACCAGTTCGCCACGGACATCGTCACCTCGCCAAGGACGTTCACGGACCGGTCCACGACCGCTTCGTCAAACTTTCGATCCCATTGGGCGATCTTGACGACCGAACTGGCCGAGCCGTGGATCAAACCATCCAGGACGTATTTGTCAAAGGCCGTACACCAACTGGCGACGACATGCACGGGCCGCTGCCACATCCAGTCATACAGAACATCAAACCGCCATTTATCAACCAGGAACTCGTGCACAGATTCAAACTGTCGCTTCACGGTTCCGGGGTCGACTGCCCCGCTTGCGTAGAACAGGTAGGCAAGCAAGGTCCCTGCGAACGCGACCAATAAGGCAGCCATTCCCGCTTGGGCATGGAAGTTATGAATCTGCTCGTGGCTGGGGAGGTTCAATCCGATGTTCCCAGCGTCTGTGGCTCCCATCGCGACGTGGGCGGGTTCGGCGGCTCCGTAGAGCGTCACCAGTGGCCCCGCTTCTCCCCCGACCGCGACAAAGATCGCAAAGAAGGACAGGATCAACAGCGGAGCCGTCATCACCGTCGGGGACTCATGGGCATGATCATAGACATGGTGGTCTTTGGGCTTCCCAAAGAATGTCATGAACCACATTCGGAACATGTAGAAAGCGGTGATCCCAGCGGTGATCAGCGGAACATAGAACAACAGCGAGTGCACAGGATTCAGCGAGGAAAATGTCAACGCTGAGGCGATAATGGCGTCCTTGGAATGAAACCCGGAGAAAGCCACCGCTCCGATGGCTGGCAATGTCACAAACGGGATTGCCAATCCGCAGATCGCGACGACCCCGACGAACATTGTCCAGCAGGTAATCGGCATTTTCTTATACAACCCACCCATCTTCGTCATCTCTTGTTCATGGTGACAGCCATGAATCACGCTCCCCGAGCAAAGGAACATTAACGACTTAAAGAAGGCGTGCGTAATGAGGTGGAATAATCCGGCGATCCATCCGCCGACTCCCAGAGCCAGCATCATGTAACCCAGTTGGCTGATCGTGGAGTAGGCGAGGACTCGCTTAATGTCGGTGACGACGAGAGCAATCGTTGCTCCGATGAAGAGTGTGATGCAGCCGACGTAGGCAATCACCAAGAGCACTTCGGGAGTGAACATGGGATAGAACCTCGCGGCCAAGTACACACCAGCGGCGACCATGGTCGCTGAGTGCACCAGCGCGGAGACAGGGGTCGGACCCTCCATCGCGTCAGGTAACCAAGTCTGTAAGGGGAACTGAGCACTTTTGCCGATACAGCCGGCGAAAATCCCTAGGCCCGCGACAGTCAATAGCCAGTAGGGAATCGAACTCGGGCGTGCTTCTCCTTCGATATGTTGCAGAGAGACAGTCTTCTCCATTCCTTCGCCTTCGGTCACGAGCGTGCCGTCGTGCGTGCGAACCATCTGGAAGAGGCCAGCCTGATCCGCATGGGCCGGATCGGTATTCGCAAACTGGAACACGCCAAACCAGGTCCAGATGACCATCAAGCCGATCAGGAATCCGAAGTCGCCGACTCGGTTCATGATAAACGCTTTATTGGCGGCGGTGCTCGCGGAGTGCCGCTCAACGTAGAAGCCAATCAGCAAGTAGGAACAGACGCCGACCAATTCCCAGAAGATAAACACCTGGAAGATGTTTCCGGCCAGGACAAGTCCGAGCATCGAGAAACAGAACAGAGAGAGATAGGCAAAGAACCGATAAAAACGCCCGGGCCGATGGAAGTGTCGTCCTCCGGGAAGATGGACAAAATGGTCTTCGTAGTGCTCGGTTAGTTCGTCGCTCATGTATCCAATCGCAAAGATGTGGATACAACTGGCAATGAGAGTCACCATCGCGAACATGGCGACGGTCAAACCGTCGATGTACCAGTCGAGAGTGACATCCAACCGCCCGAATTTCCCGAGACGGTAGAAGGTGCCAGAAAAGGCAGTTTTCAAGGGGTCATTGCCGTGGTGTTCGTCAGCGGAAGCGTGCTCATGATGTTCTTCGTCGTGTGCATCGGCATGGTCATGTTCAGCGACAGTCGCGTGCTCATGATCATCCCCATGCTCAGCGCCCTCGCCGTGTTCGGCCGAATGGCCTGCACTTTCGAACGCCCAGAGATTCATGTCGGCGGCATCGACCCAAGTCCCCAGCGCAATCAGGCTCAACAAAAACCCGGTCGCGATGCAACCGACGGCGAGATAGGCTGGAACCTTACTCTTTCGATCTGCCCAATAGCCGCCAAAAATCTCGACGAGAAAGCCGAGCAACGGAAGCAGCCATGCAGCGGTCAGCAGCCACTTGAGCAGCGATCCAACTTCGGAATAAATCTCGGGAGACATCGTTTCTCACCGTCGTGTTGATTTGAGGCGTGTCGATTGAAAGAACGGCATTCGTCCAACTTCGGTCGTCAGTTCTTCAATTCCGAAGCCTGATCAACATCGATCGTCAAGTGGTTGTTATAGAAGTTGAGCGCGATTGCCAGAGCCACCGCCGCTTCGGCCGCCGCCAGGACAATCACGAACAAGGAAAAAATCTGGCCATCGAGGCCGAGCAATCCATATTTGGAGAAGGCGACGAAGTTGATATTGGCGCCGTTGAGAACGAGTTCGACGCCCATGAGCACTCCGATGCCGTTTCGCTTGGTCGCCATGCACATGACGCCACAAACGAACAGCACCGCCGCGACGGCGAGATACGCGTTCAAGCTGACAGGCTCTGAATGAAGCACAGTTTCAACTTTCCTTGCCTTAAGCCGCACTCACGGGACGACGGCGTTTCGCACGTGCGAGGTAAGCGGCTCCCACGAGCACCACCAGCAAATGCACCGACACAACTTCGAAGGGTAACAGATAGCCCGTACTCACATCATGATCACGGTGAGCGTGGCCATGCTCTCCGCTTGCATGCTCTCCCCCTTTTCCTAAGTCTCGATCAAATCGAACACCCAGGAGAGCGGTTCCAATGCTACGAGCGGTATTTCCCTCGATGGGACGGTTGTATCCCGAGGGAAGGCCATCGTGTTCATGTCCAACAACAACGGCCTGATGAGATTGCCAGTCAACGGCATAAACTGTCGCCAAGACCATCGCGAGGAACGCGAGACCGACAACAGCCCCTTGCACAATCTCGGCAGGATTCTGTTTGATGGCGGTGAACGGCTCTTTCGAGGTCAGCATCACTCCGAAGATCAGAAGAACGACGGTCCCCCCGACATAAATCAGGAGTTGAACCGCCCCCACAAAGTCCGCGTCCAGCGAGAAAAACAATCCCGCAACGGACCCCAAAGAGATCACCAGCCAGAAGGCCATTCGCACGACATTCTGTGTCAGCACGACAGCCAACGCCCCCCCGCAGGCGGACAGGGCAAACAAAACAAACAGGAACGTTTCCATTAGTGCGCCCCTCCTTCCGTCGCAGGCACGGGTTCAGCTGGGGCGGTCGCAGGCTGCTCGACACTGACGACTTTCCGATCGGAGACCGGAAGCCGCTCCCCTTTGGGCTCACCGAGAATCGTTGACTGCCCCAGGGTCATTAAAAGCACCAACGGCCACAACACGACACCCAAGAACAACGCACAACTGATTGGCACAAGATACTTCAGGCAGGTCGCCATCACTTGGTCGATTCGCAACCGCGGCAGCGTCCAGCGAATCCAGATTTGCACAAACACCAGTAAGCCCGCCTTCCCCAGCAAAATGGTCATGCCGATGACGCGAGTCAGGTAAGCCCAAGCGGGGGAACCTTCCCCAACCGCGACAACCGCACTGTCGATCGCCGGGATTCCGGTCCACCAGCCACCCAGGAACAAAATCGCTGCCAGCATGCTCACGAAGAACATGGCCGCATACTCCGCGAGGAAGAAGAACGACCAACGCATCCCCGAGTATTCGGTATGGAAACCACCCACCAACTCACTCTCCGCTTCGGCGAGGTCGAAGGGAGCACGTTTATTGCTGGCGAGGGTGACGGTGAAAAACACAAAGAATGCGATGAAGCAGAACGGATCGTGGAACAGGATCCAGTTCTGTAATCCACCCGATTGAAGCGTGACAATCTCGTTGAGATTCATTGAGCCAGCGACAACAACGGGGATCACAGCCGTAATCCCGAGAGGTACTTCGTAGCTCACCATTTGGGCGGCTTCACGCATCCCGCCGAACAGGGACCATTTCGAACCGCTGGAGTAACCGGCCAGCACGATCCCCAGAACTTCCAGAGAAAGCACGGCCAAGGCGATAAACAGGCCGATATCCATGGCCATCGCCGTCCAACCGTCACTGAACGGGACAAACATGAACGCCGAAAACGCCGCAACAACCACCAAGTAAGGAGCCAGCTGAAACAGCCAACGGTCCGCAGCATTCGGGGCGAGGTCTTCCTTTTGAATGAGTTTGATGCCGTCTGCGAGAGATTGCAGCCAGCCAAAGCGACCTCCGACTCGAGTTGGACCCAAGCGGTCTTGAATCCGACCAGCAACTTTTCGCTCTGCCCAGATGAAGGCAAACGCGGGTAATCCGAAGAACAGGCCGACGAGTGTCACATGGATGATCGCGGCAACCAAACTGGCTCCCGACTCATCGAGACTGGGGAGCCACCCCAACAGAAAATTTCCCCGCAAAGTCTCAACGAGACCAGGGAGTTCCTCCGCGATGGTCGTTCCCAGCAGTGTTTTCATGAACACCGGCGAAATCATTTCGCGACGCCTGTTGTGGTGGAATTTATGCAGTTTTGAGGGGCAAAACCGATCGCATCGAGAGCCAAAAAAGTTGTACTCCCGCCGAGCCAGCCTCTCACCGAGCCGAGAGTTATGACAGATGAACAATGGGGATTCAAGCGTCGCGCGCCGTGTTATCGGGGCTGGGAAGAAAGATTCCCAAGCGACTTCGGAGAGTTTCCCTTCTCGCATCGGCCGAGACCGAAACGGCCGCCAGAATTGCCCCTACGGAGCGTCATTTAAGCGTTGATTCTGGCCCTCAATCTTGCCTGTCACCTGCCCCATCCCGTTCTTGAGCGTCAGTTCCCACGTCGAGGAATTCGAGTCGAGAAACTTTGCCACCAACGTCGACGATTGAGGGGACTGGGACTGCTGGAGATTCCAAATGAGCTGCTCTTGGTCCGGGGACCAACTCCCTTCGCCGGTGATCACGTCGCCATTCTCCAAAAATGTCCAGCGCTGGTAGACGCTTTTCTCGGTGTCGTATCCCATCAATGTGCGCAGTTGAGTCTCCTTTCCAGACGGTCCCAACAGAAATCGCTGCCGTTGTTCGACGAAGCGACCGTTGAGAATCCATTTGGCTTGAAACTGGGCGGTGCCGATGCGGCTTCCAGATTTGTCGAAGACTTCGACCTCCCACGTTCCCACGAATCGGTCGAGAGGTTTGAGTTCCGGAGTCGCCGCGTTGGGGCCGGTGGTTTGGGCCAGGGCATCTGTGTTCCCCAGGAACAACAGAGCAAGAAACATCAAAGCGACGCAGTGCATCACACGATCCTCCAAAAGAACGAGAGTGAAGGGAAAAACCTCCCAACGTGTGGGCGATCGCTCGCTGCCAGTGCACCGGGCAATGCAGGTTCCCCCCAATTGTTTGGCGGGCGCGAAGCCGCTAGCATCTCAAAACCGATCGGACAGAACAAATGTTTGCTCTCAGAAATCCGTCTGGTCAAAATGATTTCCTTTTGGAGGAACGTCTTCATGCCGCTTGGAATCACTGGGCCGTTGGTCGTCTTGGCCATCTGCACTTTCCCGTTGCTGAACGCGGAGTCGCTCGCGGAAGACCCGGTTGACATCGGAAGCCGTCGGGAATTGTTTATCGACGACCTGCTGATCGACTCGCTCATTGACGCCCGACGGGATCTTCATCACCCGGTTCCTCGCGAGGTGGCAATTGTGCACGACGCTCCGTGGGAAGGAGCCGGCAGCGGGTATCACAGCGTGATTCGCGATGGCGACGTTTACAGAATGTACTATCGCGGGTCGAAACTCTCCGTCGACAACGGCAAACTGAAGATTGGGAAGGAAGTTTACTGTTACGCCGAAAGTTCGGACGGCATCACCTTCACCAAACCGAATCTCGGACTGCATGAGTACAACGGTTCCAAAGAGAACAACATCATTTGGACCGGGGTCGGCACGCACAACTTCGCCCCATTCCTCGACGCGAATCCCGACTGCCCCGAGGAATCTCGCTGGAAGGCGCTTGGGGGACTGCCATCCGAGGGAGGGCTGTTCGCGTTTCATTCCCCAGACGGCATTCACTGGTCCCTGATGCGGAAAGAACCGGTCGTGACCAAGGGAGCCTTCGACTCGCAGAATCTCGCCTTCTGGGATCCGACGGCGAAGGTCTACCGAGCCTACTTTCGAACCTTCACCGCTGGTGTCACCACCGCCAAAGAGTGGAAGCCGGAAGGGTATCGTGCCATTCGCACGGCCACCTCGGACAACTTTTTGGATTGGAAGAATGAAGCCGATCTGACCTACGAAGATTCTCCCGTCGAGCATCTGTATACGAATCAGGTCGCCCCCTATTTCCGGGCGCCGCATATCCTAATCGGATTTCCCACCCGGTACGTCGAACGGGGTTGGTCCCCGTCGATGCGGGCCCTCCCCGAGCCAAAACTTCGCGAAGAACGCGCCGCGGGACACGTCCGCTATGGCACTGCCATCACCGAAGCCCTGCTGATGGCCAGTCGCGATGGTGTCCACTTTGAACGCTGGAACGAGGCGTTTCTCCGCCCCGGCGCGGAGCGGCCCGAAACCTGGCTCTATGGCCACCAGTTTGTGGCCTGGCATGCCGTGGAAACGGCATCCGATCTCCCCGGAGCGCCAAACGAACTTTCGCTGTACGCCAGCGAAGGCTCCTGGCACGGCAACGACAACGCCATCCGCCGTTATACGCTCCGGTTGGATGGTTTCGTCTCAATCTCCGCCGGACTGGAGGGAGGCCGACTCAAAACCAAGCCGATCACATTCAACGGAAATTCGCTTAAACTGAACTTCTCGTCATCCGCGGCCGGAGCGATTCGAGTTGAGATTCAAGACACAAATGGGACCCCCATCGAGGGATTCACCCTTGCGGAATGCGACGAAGTCTTCGGCGACGCCATCGATCGACCAGTTGCGTGGAAGACGATGGCAGACGTTTCCCGGCTAAAGGGGCAACCCATTCAGATCCTCTTTGAGATTCGGGACGCAGACCTATTCGCCTTTCAGTTCACGAACGACTGAAGTTTCGTCCAACCGGTTACGACTTGGCTCTCCTCGCAGTCAACACATTAACAATCGCGAGGGGCACCTTTGCAAAACGTGTCATTCCCAATTCAACTCAATGCGAGATGGTTGGCAGGGAATCGGTTACCTGAACGGGTGATTCATGTGGGCTCTTTTGCCCGAACAAGTTGGTCAGGCGCCGCACAACCCTTCGACTCAATCGGTGATGGCCCTCTCACAAGAAAAACCCGCCGCCCCTCATTTCAATGTGACGAGACTCTCAGGTCCGACTAATTCCGGGGAGCGATTTCCGCAACGATGAAAGCCGTTCCCAATGCACGTCACCCCCCCCACGTTTCTGGTTCTTAAATGAGTTGACGCATCCCGACGCCTGAGCTAAAGTCCAGTGCTGTCGCGCCCGTAGCTCAGTTGGTTAGAGTGCATGCTTGACATGCATGAGGTCACTGGTTCGAGTCCAGTCGGGCGCAC
>JAGQQQ010000153.1 GCA_020426125.1 Planctomycetaceae bacterium | reverse complement strand
ACCGACAGGCGAACTTTGTCGACAGCGTCACCCACGAACTCAAGTCGCCGATTGCGGCCCTCCAGCTTTATCTGGAAACGCTTCGGATGCGGAATCTGTCGGAAGAGAAACGAGCCGAGTTTCACAAGGTCATGGAAAACGAATTGCAACGTCTTGACCGACTCATCAGCCAATTGCTTGAGGTGGGACGGCTCGACGCCATCGGCGAAAACGAAGAACCCCGCGATGTTCGGATCGATTCCCTGATCCGACAGTTTCAAGAAAATGTCTGCATCCAATGGAACCTGCCTTTGGAGGAGACATTCGAATCCGACCTCCCCCCGACAGTCGTCAGGGCACCGAAGATTCTTCTGGATCTCATCTTCTCCAATCTCATCGAAAACGCCGTCAAATACGCCGGATCCCCGCCACAGATCTTTGTGCGGATTAAGGAAGTCTCCAACAATCGCATTCAGATTCAGATCACAAACAACGGGGCCGGTGTCCCCCGGGAAGAGCGGAAAAAGATCTTCCAAATCTTTTATCGGGGAGGAAGTGAGTTGGAACGGAGGCGGAAAGGAACCGGACTGGGCCTGTACATCGTCCACACTCTCGTCCGCAAACTCCGTGGGCGGGTGTCCGTTCATGACCGGGAAGACGGCAAACCAGGCTGCACATTCCATATTGACTTGCCGGGGTTTCGCGACCATTCGCAAACCCAGACCTCATAACGAAACCATTTTGTCACGTCCCCATGTTGGCGTTGAACGCAAGTCGCCCCAGGGACTCTCCCATCGGCCGCCCACAAGCTCGACTTCTCCAAAACCCCAAGCGATCTTGCTTCGAGAATTCGCCCCCTCCCAGACCTGGGAAGAACACGGGCGTATTCACGGATCGATGTAAAGAGCGCTAAATCGAATAGTCTCTCGTTTCGAGCCCTGAAAGGTCATCTTCAGATGAATCGTGTCGGGAAGAGAGATTCCCTGCTGAAGGCCAGGCCAGGTGATGGGAGTTCGAAATCCGGATTGTCGGATCACAGCCGCGTCGTCCCCGAAAAACCCGTTGATCGGCGTTTCATTTTCATCGAGCAATTCAATCACCAGCTGAGAATCGATTCCAAGACCATCGGCATTTAGAAACATACGAGGGGCCACCGACGTGGAGATGGGGATTGGGGCCGTGATCAGTTCGCATTGGACTTTCGGCAGTTGGTATTCGTTGGGACCTTCGCCTTTCAGTTCCACCACAAGGTCCCCGAATCGGTCTCGCGGGAGGACGGCGACCCCAACGCCTCCACGTGGAACTGGGGGCAATTTTCCCGTCGGTCGGGGATCCCAGGCTCCATAGTAAATGTACGTCGAGTCGCCGACGTTCTCGAAACCTTGGCCTTGAAGGACTCCCCCCTGGTCCCATTCGCCGTCGGCCCCTCGCTCAAGAAAAGTCCATTCTTGAAGCGGCTCACGAAAATGCAGGCCGTCATTGCTGATCGCTAGTCCAAGATCGACGGAGACATCCTTCCACTCCTCGGCCCCGTGGAATCGGCCATAAACTCCGAGCAAGACGTTCCCACGATTCCAGACGCTGATGCCCTCGTGGTTCTGTTCCCCTTCCAGACTGCGTCCTGGGCCGAGATAGTCATGCTGCGTGGAGCGCACGAACGCGATGTGGCTCGTCTCAGACCAATTCCGAAAGTCCCGAGATCGATAGGTGCGGACAATTCGGCCCTGATACGGACGGGGAGCGTTCATCGCGTTCTGGCCGTTGATGTAATAGACCCCATCCCAGCGATAGAGTCCGCCGCAGGGCTCAAAGTGCACGGGCGGCAGGACGAGCGCGTCCAATGGGAGTTCCGCCCGCACAGGCGTCACCGACTGTTCCATCCGCCAGGAGAGGCCGTCTGCGCTGACAAACGGAGCCAACGTCCCCAATCGGCGGCGATGGCGAAAGTAAGCATGTGTGGTGATCTTGTACCTACTTGCGGGATCGGGATCATCGTCGTCGCGAAGGACCTTGAGGTTCACCATTCCTAACGGGGACGGATCGGTCAGAATCAGATTGTTGTCTTTGGAACCGTGATACTCGACAAGACCGAGGTTCGGTTTGGTCCAGTGAATGCCGTCCTTGCTCTCCGCGTAGGCGGGTCGCCAATGGGCCGATGCGGGGAGTCCATCGTCGGCACGGTCCGCAGCGACATACCACAGCCGAAACGTGTCGCCTTCGCGAATGACGGAGCCATAAAACTGAACGGCCAGTTCATCGGGTGAACCTTCAGGGCCACGTTGTAAGACGGGATTCGCCGGGTGCCGCGTCGGCTGTCGCATCTCCAAGCGAAGATTCTGAGTGAACGGAATCGACTCGCTGTCAAAGGCGAAAAGAACGACTTCGTCCTCCGAACTTTCGGGGAGCGGAGTTGGCTCAGCCTGCCCGTCGCTCATCAATGACAGGGCCACAATCGCAAGGGTGGCATATGTCATCGCACGCGAAGTGAATGGAGTCCTCCAACACTTTCTTTGGTCGAGACGCTTGTCGAGTGGCATGGGTAACCTTCCGAGAGAGTTGAGAATACCCACTTGGTGTAATGGTTCTGGGTCGTCAAAGCGAGAAGGGACAGCGCAGCATTCCACCAAATTCCCCAATCACCTCTCCCCGCGAATCCCGTTTCCCGAAACCCGATTCCCGATCCGCCCCATTCGTTGACATCCGAAAAAACACGCCACTAAGATCAGCCGACATTGATGAAGACCATATTGGCGGAGTGGAGGGACTGGCCTTCCACGATCCCGCCGAGGAAATGTCGATCTGGCCATGGAATTTCCAGGGGGAAACGCCCAAGTGGAAACAACTGTGGCGGTCACGGAATTCGCGAGCTGAGAGGCCGCGTCCAATTTAAGGAAACAGACGGGATGTCGTACGCAAATGAGTTGCCTGCTGAAGTGGGGCGGAAACCGATTCGAAACAAACTCTCGATGTTGTTGGGTTGGTCGGGTGGCATGCTGGCGAGTCCGCTGCTGGCGGCCGAAGAGTCGAGCGGCGCCGAAATGGGGGTCATGATTGGCTGGCTGGTCGCTTTGATCGGGTCGATCATCGCCTTGGCAATGGCTGTCAAGTTCTTCAAGTGGATGGTCGCCCAGGATGAGGGTGACGAGAACATGGTCCGTATCGCGGGCTATGTTCGGGAAGGGGCAAATGCCTACCTCTGGTCACAGTATCGCGTGGTCGGCCTGTTCTTCGTGGTCGTGTGTATCCTGCTTGCGGTTGTGGCCTGGGTGTTTGAGGCCCAGTCGAAGGTGGTCCCGTTTGCCTTCCTGTCCGGGGGATTCTTCTCCGCACTCGCGGGTTGGTTCGGAATGAAAACGGCGACACTCGCCAGCTCTCGAACGGCTCAGGGTTGTAAGAAAAGCCTTAACGACGGCCTTCAAGTCGCGTTTCGCAGTGGAGCGGTGATGGGGCTGACAGTCGTCGGTCTGGGGTTACTTGATATCTGCTTGTGGTTTGCCGCTCTGTACTGGGGAGCCCCCATGCTTGGCGAGGGGTATGCCATGAGCCTGGAAGAGATCACGGTCACGATGCTTTGCTTCGGGATGGGTGCCAGCAGCCAAGCCCTGTTCGCTCGCGTCGGCGGGGGAATCTTCACCAAGGCTGCCGACGTGGGCGCCGACCTTGTGGGGAAAGTGGAAGCAGGAATTCCCGAGGACGATCCCCGCAACCCCGCGACGATCGCGGACAACGTGGGAGACAATGTTGGGGACGTCGCGGGAATGGGCGCCGACCTTTACGAGTCCTATTGCGGTTCGATTCTCGCCTCCGCCGCACTGGGTGTCGCCGCATATGCCGGCTTTCCCAAGATGCAACTCATGCTATTGCTCCTGCCGATGGTGCTCGCCGGCCTGGGGATCGGTCTCTCCATCATGGGCATCTATCTGGTTCGAACAGACGAACAGGCGGACCAGAAGCAGTTGCTGCGAGCCTTGGGAACAGGGATCAATGGGAGCAGCATCGGCGTGGCCGTGGTCTCGGCACTGCTCGTCTGGTTGATCCTGGTGCAGCCCTCTCAGAGTCTGCACGACGAATTGACTGCCGCTGGTCTGAGAAGTGGGATGCAACTCTTCGGGGTCTTCTGGGCGGTGGTCATTGGACTGTTTTCCGGTGTCGTGATCGGTTGGTGGACCGAATACTCCACGAGCGATGTCTATGCCCCGACCAAGCGGATCGCCGACCAAGCGGTGACCGGTCCAGCGACGGTCATCATCGCCGGTGTCGCCGAAGGCTTCTACAGCGTCTGGGTGCCGATCGTGGTCATCAGCATCGCGATTATGACCGCATTCGGGGCGTGTACCGGATTCCAGTTCAGCGACGCGAATACGTTTGCTTTAGGGTTATACGGCGTCGCCATCGCAGCCGTCGGAATGCTGAGCACGCTGGGGATCACCCTGGCAACGGATGCATACGGCCCCATTGCCGATAATGCCGGGGGGAACGCGGAGATGAGCCATCAGGATCCAAGCGTCCGTCAACGAACGGACGCCCTCGACAGCTTGGGGAACACAACCGCAGCCACCGGTAAAGGTTTTGCCATTGGCTCCGCTGCATTGACCGCGTTGGCGCTGCTGGCTGCCTATCTGGAAGAAGTCCGTTTTGGATTTGATCGCTGGGTCGAGCCGATCGAAGTGGCCGAGTCGACGGACATCGGAAATGCGAAAGCCTATGTCATCCGTTCCGGGGTTCTGGCCGTCAATCTTCCCGAGGAGGAAAAGAACGCCGCGTTTCTCGTGTATCCTCCCGCGTCGGAGTATCAGGCGGATCTGGCGAAGGACCTCGTGGGCCCCGCCGCCAAAGTGGGCGAGACCGTTGATGTCAACTTGGAAGACTTTGAGCGTCGGGGAATCCTGGTGAATGTCGCCCATGCAACGATGCCGAACTTTGTGCGGTATTACGACGTCTCCATCATGAATCCGAAAGTCCTGGTGGGGATGTTCATGGGGGTGATGCTCGCGTTCGTGTTCTGTGCGATGACGATGAAAGCGGTTGGGCGGGCGGCGAAGTCGATGGTCGAAGAAGTCCGCCGACAGTTCCGCGAAATGGCCGGGATCATGGAGGGGACCACCGAACCGGACTACGCCTCCTGTGTCAGTATCAGTACACGTGCCGCTCAACGGGAAATGGTGATCCCTGCTCTGCTTGGACTCGTTGTCCCCTTGGCCGTCGGCCTCGTTCTCGGCGTTGGCGGGGTGATGGGCATGCTCGCGGGCGGTTTGTCCGCCGGCTTTGCCGTTGCCGTGATGATGTCCAATTCCGGCGGGGCCTGGGACAACGCGAAGAAGTACATCGAGTCGGGAGCCCACGGCGGAAAAGGGACGGATGCCCACAAAGCGGCCGTTGTGGGGGATACGGTCGGGGATCCGTTCAAAGATACATCCGGACCAAGTTTGAACATTTTGATCAAACTGATGAGTATGGTCAGTGTCGTGTTCGCGGGTCTGGTCGTACAATATGCATTGAACTTGTAAGAGCGGGGATCGGGAGTCGGGGTTCGAGATGTGGGAAGCTGCGTTTCGAGTCCCATGCCTCTCGGTTGTCGCGACCGTTTCCAGAATGTGGATGGAAACGGGTTTTTATGTCTGTGGTCGGATCGGTCGCAACGGACTTCCGGCCCGGAAAGAACAGAAGGGGAAAGAGTTTGATCAACACCACCGGACAACTTGTCACGCGGAACCAGGGGGAACCTGTGGCGATTCGCAATGAGGAGGCGCTCCGCCAGAGTCTGGAGAACGCCTGTCTGATTGCGAACGTCTGCGACAGCTACCGCGGCCGCGAGACCGTGGTGCTGGATGTGACTCATGCCTCGCCGTTGTTTGATTTTTTCGTGATCACCACCGGAAACAGCCGCCGCCAGTTGCGTGCCATCGCGGAGTCCGCGGACGATGCCATGGAACGTCGCAAGTCGGACCGGCTCGGACGGGAAGGTCAGGATCAGCCGTGGATCTGCCATGATTACGGCGATGTCGTCCTGCATGTGTTCACGGAAGACGGTCGCAGCACCTATGATCTCGAAAATCTCTGGGGGGACGCCACCAAGGTTGACTACCCGACGATGCTCGAGAAAATGGGAGTTTCGCCCGCAGGCAAACGGCAGGGAGCCGCACCCACGACCTAACACGTCTTGGTTACGCCCCCGCGTATTTTCCTGAACACTCACCAGCCGTGGCACATGTGTCACGGCTTTTTTACTGACACGACGACGCTCGGGACGACAGCCGTTTGCGTGTTCTGATGACCGACTCCCGTTGTCTTCCTCGATCTGGATTCAAGCTGCTTCATGAACATTCTGGAAACCCTTCAACAGCGCTTCGCAACGGTCCTCGAAGACTTTACGGACAATGTGGGACCGTTTGTCGAGATGATTCGCCCTTCCCAGGACGCAAAGTTCGGCGACTATCAGGCGAACTGCGCCATGCCGCTTGGCAAACAAAACGGGACCGCCCCACGCGAAGTGGCCCTGAAAATTGTCGACAAACTGAACGTCGCCGATCTCTGTGAGCCGAGCGAAGTCGCCGGACCGGGGTTTATCAATCTGACATTGCGCACGCCCTGGCTGGAAGATCTCATCAACCGGATCGCGCACGATGAGCGGTTAGGAGTCGAGGCGGTCGCGAAGCCAAAAACGATTGTGGTCGATTTCTCGTCTCCCAATGTCGCAAAGCCGATGCATGTCGGGCACCTGCGGAGCACCGTCATCGGAGATTCACTGGCGCGGGTCTTTCGCTTCGCCGGACACCAAGTCATTACCGACAACCATATCGGCGACTGGGGGACCCAATTTGGGATGATCATTTACGGCTTCAAGCACTTCGTGGAGTTAAAAGCTTATGAGCAGGATCCCGTCGGCGAATTGGCTCGACTCTACCGGCTCGTCAATCAACTCTGCGACTACCATGACGCGAAATCCAAGCTTCCGGAATTAAAAGAACAGATCGAGCGTGCCGAGACTCGCCTCGCGGAGATGGATCCGGATTCCCCTGACAAACAGCAGAAGAAGGCCTACAAAAAGCAGTCATCCGAAATCGCCGGTCTCCGAGCGGAACTGAAGACTCTGAAAGCGAAGATCGCCGCCGTGGACGACGATCCCGAGTTGAAGGAACTGGCCGACAAGCATCCGCAAATTGCCGTCGATTCCAGAAAACAGACTGCCAAGCTGCATGCCGGCGATCAGGAAAACGTCCGCCTCTGGGACGAGTTCCTGCCGCTCTGCGTGGAGGCCTTGCAGAAGATTTATGACCGGTTGGACATTGCGTTTGATCACACGCTGGGGGAGAGCTTCTACAACGATCAGTTGGCCGATGTCGTGAAAGACCTGGAAAAGAAGGGGCTAGCGGTCGAGAGTGACGGTGCCAAATGCGTCTTTCTCGAAGGGCACGCGGCTCCGTTCATCGTGCAGAAGGCCGATGGCGCCTACACCTACGCCACCACCGATCTGGCCACGATCAAGTACCGCGTCGAGGAATTCGGAGCGGACCAGATGTGTTATGTCGTCGATGCCCGGCAGAGCGAGCATTTTTCGATGCTCTTCAAGACCGCCAGAGCATGGGGCTACAACGATGTGGAACTGCAACACGTCCAGTTTGGCACCGTGATGGGGAAAGACGGCCGCCCGTATAAGACTCGGTCGGGAGATACCGTCGGCCTCGAAAGTCTGTTGGACGAAGCCATCGCCAAAGCGTCGGAGATTGTCGCCGCCAACGACGATGCGAAGAAGGATGCCGACGGGAATCCACGCCCCGAGCTATCTCCAGAATATCGAGCTGAAATCGCGGAGGCGGTCGGCCTTGGTGGAGTGAAGTACGCGGATTTGATGCACAATCGAGAAAGCGATTACGTCTTCGATTATGACAAAATGCTTGCCACGACTGGCAATACGGCAACGTACCTCCAGTACGCTCACGCGAGAATCTACGGGATCTTCCGAAAAGGGAACATTCTCCCCGCGAAACTCCGCTCGGAAGTTCCTCGGATTGAGATCAAAGATCCCACCGAACGGGCACTCGCGCTGCGAATTGCCCGTTATTCGGAGTTTCTCTCTGATGTCGTCGCCGACTGCCGTCCCAATTTGTTGACGCAGTATCTGTTCGATCTGTCAAACGATCTCACGGCTTTCTACGCCGCGTGTCATGTTCTCAATGCCGAGGATGAGCAAACGAAGCGGAGCCGGCTGATGCTCTGTGACGTCTGCGCCCGTGTGCTATCGCATGGGATGAGTCTGTTGGGGATCAAAGCGCCTCAACAGATGTAGGGAACGACCGATGAATCCGGGTCTCGTGATCACAGCGAGGCGATAGTGGGTCGCCGAAAGTGGATCGAGTCTGTCAAATTTTTATGCGCGCATGTTTCAGTTCGTCGTATCGTGTTTTCCTTGAAGGAATTAGGAACTGGGAATAAGGAAGGCGAGATGGGAAAAATGTGGACTCTCCACATCCTGGCCCCCGGCCCCTGTCCCCTTGCTGCCCTATTCGTCGCCTGTCGTTGTCGAACAACGACCTCGCCCCTGTTTCAGGGCCGGAGGCCCGGCGGAACGTCAGCCGGAGTCGGCAGGCTCCGGACTGGCGGCGAAGATCCCGCCAAAGGCCCGAAGGGTCGGCAGAAACTTGGCCACAGTTTGGTTCTGTCGGCCCTCCAGGCCTAGGAATTTCCGCGTCGGCCTTACCGTCGACTGCCGTCCACGGCTGTTTTTTTTCGCCCCCTCCAGGGCTGTCAATGTTCCACACAGAATCAATCCTTGGGCGCCAGTCAACATCCCTGTTGTTCTCTCGACACCAACTCACCTCAATGAAAGTTCTCAAGGAGAATAACAGATTGGAGCAAGCGATTTTCAAAATGATGTCGCTCCTCTTCCCTACCAACTCTCTACCCTTGGCACTGCGGATAACAATGACACATCAAGAAATTTTGCACATTTGAGCATGCGACAATCATTTCCAGGTCTCTCCTCAATCGCTGTGTCGACATTGAATTCTGGAGATTGGACGCAACCCGCCAACCCGGCTACGATGACTGTTCTGAAACCCTCGCTACTGTTTGTGATGCCGTCTCCAGGAAAGGACGCCCACCATGCTATATCGACTCCCGGAATTGGGGCAGAATCCCTCCTCGACCGCTGCTGGAACGACCCCAGGCAGCTTCGCGAAGAAGCCCGTCCTCGCTCCAGGAGCACGTGGAGCCATGACATTCGCATCGCCCGACACTCCGGGGATGCCATCGCCGTCTGAGAAGACCGCGTGGGACTTCCTGCCAGATGGCTGGTCCACAGGTGAAGGCGAGTCCCACAGCGATGGCTCGGCCGAACAGGGAGAACGCTCTTTCCAACAAGCCGACGGATCCTGGCGCTGGGTCACCTTCCCCAAGGACTTTGAACCGATCACTCAGTTGGAATTCGCCCGCCTGGGAATCGTCACTCCCGAGATGGAACGGGTCTCTGATCGTGAACTGCATCTCACTGCCGAACAGGTGCGTGACGAAGTCGCCGCCGGTCGGATGGTCATCCCCGCGAACAAGGTGCATCTCGGCTATCAGCTTGATCCCATGTGCATTGGCCGCGCCTCAAAGACCAAGGTCAACGCGAACATGGGCGCCTCGCCCGTCTCCTCCGGAACTGAGGAAGAGGTCGAGAAGCTCCGCTGGGCCGA
>JAGQQQ010000152.1 GCA_020426125.1 Planctomycetaceae bacterium | reverse complement strand
GTCGGTGTTGCGTGTGACGGTCCCCGTCGCGATCCCGCCATTCTCGCTGATGGACGTCTTATCGATGGTGACGGTGAGGGTGGGGATGTCGTTGTCGGTCACGTCAACGGTGTCTGTTCCGTTGGTATGGCCCGTTGCACCCGCGGTCACGGTGACTGTTTGGGTGCCATCGACAACGGCATCGTCGATGCCGGTAATGGGGAATGTCGCGGACATCTGGCCAGCGAGAATGACGACGGCGTTTGGAACGCTGGCTTCGGTCGGATCGGAGCTGAGCAGGTCCACCGTCACCGCCACGATCGCGGGACTACTTCGAGTCACCGTCCCGGTGGCCTTTCCCCCCTGTTCCGAAATGGCCGCCGGAGAAATGCTCAGACTCAATGTCGGACTGGGATCCTCACTGAAGAAACTCCATGTTGTCTTGTCAGCGATTCCGGCAAAAGCATTGCCGTCTAAGTCTTCAAACGTTCCCGCGTCAATTTCCACGTAATATTCCGTGGCGACTGCGAGGTCCGACGATGGATCAATCGTGACAACGTCATCGGCGATGGTCACCTGGGCGCTCGATACTGGAATCGACTCAAACAGGGAGTCGTCCGCCGACCGGCGGATGACGAGATTTCCCGTCCCTTTTTGGATGTTTTCACTAAAATCGATTGTCAACAGGCTGTCCACGGCGACGCCAAGGGAATTATCAGCCGGGGTGAGGGTGTCGATCGTTGGTGGAATCGTGGCCGCGATGGCCGTCGAAAACTCGGAAGTGCTTCCAGCGGGATCGGTCGATGTTGCCGTGATCCATTGTCCTTCAGAAAGAACGACACTCAGGTCGAAGCTGAATGTTCCGTCTCCCATGCCGTTGGTCATCACGGTCGTCGAACCGAGGAATGTCTTCCCTTCTCCGGATCCCGAAGGATCCCCTTGATCATTCAAGAAGAATTCCAACAGGAAATTCGAATTGCTGAGTGAGTTGAGCGTCCCTTCAAAATGGGTCGTCCCCAGGGATGAGTTGGCGACGGTGAGAACAGGAAAGTTCAGAAGGTTGTTCGCCCCGGGATCGCCATCCCCCAAATCGTTGGACGTGACTCCATCGGGTCCGAGATCGATTCCCAAGCCAGCATTTTCGTAGATTGAATTCCGACTGACCGTGTTTGTCGTTCCCGAGTCAATGAAGATGCCATCTCCTCCATTATACGCAATGGAGTTCGCGGCCCCGGAGTCCATTCCTCCGATGGAATTTCCAGACGACGACGCGGTGATCCAGATGCCATGGGAACTGTTTCCGAGTTTGTCCAGGCCGTTGGCGGCTGTTCCGATCAGATTCCCCTGGATGGTATGGTCGGTCGCTCCTTCACCCGAGATCTTGACGCCGATGGTATTCCCGGAAATAACGTTTCCCGCGCCTGCGGCAGTCCCTCCGATGAATGCTCCAGAATTGTTGACGGTACTCCCGGGCCCAGCTTTGATGAAAATTCCGGCCTCCCCATTGGAGATCTTTGCCGTTCCGGTGACGTCCGTTCCAATCCGGTTTCCCTGGACCACGACGTCATGGGCTCCCCCTGAGATACTCCCATCGATCTGAATCCCATCCTTCGCATTTCCTGAGATCAGATTTCCGGCACCAGCCGCGGTTCCCCCAACGACATGCCCGGTACCAATTAAATACACACCAATGTCGTTCGGCAGGCTCGCGGTTCCGGCCGCGTTGGTTCCGATTTGGTTACCTTGAATCGTAACCGGATTCGCGCCTTGCGCGATGATCCCATAGCCGGTGTTTCCTGAGATTAAATTCGCAGACCCCGGAACCGTCCCCCCGATTGTCACGTTTTGTCCAGAGGCATTGATCCCCCAGTTATTCGGCAATGCCGCGGTCCCTGTGGCATTCGTTCCAATCAGGTTCCCCTGGACAAGCAGGCCATCGTCCGCACTGATGCCCGTGCGAAACCCTCCGATCACGTTCCCGGCGCCCGGCATCGGTCCCCCGACTCGGTTGATCCCACCACGGTGTTCTACGCCGATCCCCCCAGAACCCACCAAAGCCGTCCCGGTGACGTCCACTCCGATGTAGTTCCCTTCGATGGCATTGTCCGTAGAAGATGTGGAAAGGAATACCCCCGCCGATGTAATAATTCCTTGAGTGCCGAGCGCAACCGCAATCACGTTTCTCGCACCAGGCGCCGTCCCGCCGATAGTTGTGCGGTCCGCGCTGCTCAGGTCGACACCAATTGTCTGCGAATCACCCAGCAGGTCTGTCCCGGCAGCATTCGGGCCAATGAAGTTTCCCTGGATTGTGTTGTCGTCCCCGATAATGTCGATTCCGCTTCCCTTACCATTCGTTTGAGGCCCTTTGTTTCCAGAGATGACATTGCGAGCAGCTGATGTCAGTCCTCCAACTGTTGAGGATGAGGCAAAGCGGAGATAAATCCCTCCTCCGTCGTTCGGAAGTGCGGCTGCACCTGTCGAGTCAGGACCGATGAAATTCCCTTGAATGACCGTGCCAGTGACATGGCCCCCCAAGGTCCCTTCCACTTTGATTCCTTCTTCCCCATTCCCTGAGATAATGTTTCCGTCGCTTCCTCCAGTGCCACCAACGGTGTTATCGTTTGAGGACATGATCAAAATTCCACGTCCCGCGTTGCCCAAATCAGAAGTGCCTGTTGGATCTGTTCCGAGATAATTCCCCGCGATCAGATTCTTTCCCCCGCTGGTAATCAGGATCGCGTTTCCCTCGAATCGGTTAATCACCAGTCCTCGGATCGTTGTCCCACCAGCAGAAACCCTCAGTCCGTCCGTTCCGACTGCCGCGTTGCCCCCGTTGAGCTCAATAATGGGTGTCCCGGTAAAACCTGGTTGGGTCGTCCCGTCGATCACGACCGGATCCGTGATTTGAGGGAGGGCGGAAAACAGATTAATGGTCTGCAGGCCAGAGCCAATACTAAACTGAATCGTGTCCAGACCGGAGTTGCCATTTGCGAGGGTGATGGCCTCTCGCAAGCTTCCGGCCCCGCTATCCGCAGCGCTTGTGACAGTGTAGACCGTCGCGGCTTCAATCTGTTCCATCGCGTCCTGTTGGCCTGCAGCCGCTGAGCACTCATTCGAGAAACTTAATAACACCCGACTCTCTAAGCCCTGGCAAACACGACTGAGGCGTTTAGTTTTGCGACGGCGAACCCCTTGGAGGAATCCCAGCAGGAATACCGAAGGGCGTTCCTGAGCGAAAAAGCAAGAAATGCGAGGCAACATTTCGAATTCTCCAAGCAAGATGTGAGAAAATCGCTGAATGCCCTCATGGCTCTGTAATCCTTGGATTGCCAACTCATCATCATCCAAAGTGAATCGTCTTTTTACAATGTAGCGACATGAGCATCCGTCCGTTCGTGTCGTCGAGCCTCTGGTTTTCCTCGTTGAGGTTAAGCTTGGCTCGCCAAGGCTGGCAAATCTCTTCATCCGCCGTGTCGTTTGCTTGCTCGAACCCCTGAATTCCCGTCCAAAACTTGCACGGTTTTCCAAGGTTTGTTCGCACCATCCAAAATCCTCCTTCAGGCGGTGAATTTCTTACCGGTCCCGACGGGCGAGTTTTCCCAGAAACCAGTTCCGGCATCCGACGAATTCCACTGGACCCGACTTTCGGGGAGCCTCATTCCCGTCCAGGTTGAAACACATCTGTTACCTGATCGTTTTCAAGTCCCTGAATGACGGAAACGAGAGAACCCTTGCAGATTGCTTCTCATCCACTGATATCAAACTGATTGACCAAATCAGCCCGTGTCAAACGGGTTGTCGTTTTTTGCTTGTCGTCCGGCTTGCAAATCGTTCCTCTGGTCAAGATACTTTCCTAACGCTGCGACGGTTTGCTTGCCGAAGTAGTAGAAATGTCCCTGGATCCCCCTGTGCGAACACTCATTTCGGTGGGCGCTCTAAGGGAAATTCAGGGTCATTGAATTGGGTTTTCACTTGACGTTTGTCGTTCAGGAAACTCCAGCGTGTGGTTTTGGGTCATGATCGAACCACAAATTGGGAGGGAATGAGTCGAGAATCAAGTCAAGACCCTCGCCGGAGAGATGGCAGAGTGGCCGAATGCGCATCATTGCTAATGATGTGTCCGTGTCAAAGCGGACCGCGGGTTCGAATCCCGCTCTCTCCGCTCATTCCCCTTTTCCGCTCAATTTGAGGGGAGAGGGCGAATTGTTGGGCAATGTTCGAACCGGCGACCCTCGTTGGCATCGTCGATCTGTGGAAGGGCAGGGGCGCGGGGAATTCTCCAAAGATCGTCCTGTTGCTTCCTCAAACATCCATTCTGATTCCCACATTCACTGAATGCGAGGATCTAGGGCCAGAGCGGATTCCAAGCGGTCTCTCTGCTTCTTTCGCCGAGGTCGCAGGTCGGGCCAAGTGATGTGTAACCGCCATCGGGGGCGACGCGACGATGGCGGATCGCTTGGCTTGGCTCAATTCAAGACTTTCAAAAATCCGAGTCGTCGTCATCCTCAAATTCGTCGTCAGATTCCGATTCGTAGTCTGGATGCAGCGGATGGTTCGGGTCAAAGAAGAAGTCTCCCAGTCCCATCGGCAAGGAATTTCCACCGAGAGAGCGACGTTTCCGCTCTGCGGCGGCTTGAAGGTCCGAAGCTTCTTCGCCGAGGCACTTCAACAATGCGTCACGCCAGACGGAATCCCTCGCGACAGGGTGCTCCGGATCTGAGGCGAGTTGCTTCAAGGCATATCGAAGGACATTGATGCCGTCTCGCGTGGAGAAATCGAGTTTCAACTCATGAGATTGCTGGAGAAACTCCACTGTCAGACTCAACATGTCCGCATCGGCAAATGGGAGATGGTACTTCAAAATTGCCATCTCGTCGTTTCGCGTGGGATACCCCAAGGCCAATGTCGGCTGCAAACGGCTGAGAATATAGTCCGGAATTTCAAACGTCGAATCGTCATCGTTCATTGTGACGGCACAGCGAAAGTCTGTGTGTGCGGGAATTGTGATTCCAGCGACGATCGACTCGACATATCGACGGTGGTCCAACAAGGGTGCGAGGCTGGCCCAGGACTTCTCATTCATTCGATTCCCTTCATCGAGCACGCAGACTCCGCCTCGCAGCATCGCCGTCACAAGTGGAGACGCCTGATACTGGATCCTCCCACTTTCCGCGAGGACTGGGGTCACGAGGAGATCTTCGGGACGGGTGTCGGCCGTACACTGGTAAATATACAACTCCTGTTTTCTGGATCGGGCGCCAGCCATGGCAAGCGAGGTTTTGCCGATGCCGGGGGTTCCGACCAGTCGAGGCGTGAGCGGCAGGTCACGTTCGTCGACCACGAGCCAACATGCCAGGAGTTGTTTGAGCACGTCCCGTTGTCCGATCCATTCTCCATCCGACTGATCGGGATGTCCCAGATGGAGTCGGATGCCGTCGATCTCGACTGAGTCCTTCATGACGCCTTGCTTTGTGTCTCGGTTCCGGGTGGTGTTTGAGAGTTCAAACTCCGATGGTACACATTTCCAAGCCAAAGAACAGTCCCAGACACCAGTTCAAGCCGTATCTTTAGGACTCAAAACAAGTTGAGACAGGTCTTGCCGTGAACTTCAGAAGCTGAGAAACTTCTTGTCCCGTCCATTAACCCGCACCCCGGTCTCATTGGCCGTCGCGATCGTGTCTTTCCGAATTTCCCCGCTGATTCTGATCACCGCGTTTTTCACCTCGCTGACCGCCGGCTGTGCGATTCCGCAGGTGAACCCGAGGGCGTCGTATCAAGGGGTGGTGACAAACCCTCTGCTCGTGACAACATCCAGTGAGGAATTGGTCTGGGAACGAGCCGTCGATGTCCTTCACGAATTTCATTTCGAATTGGAAAAGGAAAACCGCCTGGGCCGAATTATTGAGACCAAGCCACTCGTTGGAGCCGGGGTGTTGGAACCCTGGCATCGTGATGCGGTGACGTTGGCGGACCGCTGGGAAGGCTCGCTTCAATCGATCCGACGGAAAGCGCAGGTCAGTCTTCAACTCGATGACCAGGGGCGTGGGTATCTGGTGAGCGTGGCTGTGTTCAAGGAACTTGAAGACGTCCCGGGAATTGCCGCCAACTCGCCGGGAGCAGCCACTTTTTCGGAAAGCACACCCTTGCAGCGTGATCTCGATCCGGTTGTGGGCCAATCGACTCCATCGATCTGGATTCCCCAGGGACGGGATACCGCATTGGAACAATCGATGCTTCAACGGATGAAAGTCGTCTACGCCCGCTGAATTTGGGTGAGGGAACCGTGCTACGATGGGCGAATTCGACACCGCGACAGAAGGGACGATCCGGCTCGCCTGTTTCATTGGTGTGCTGGCCATCATGTCCATCTCGGAGGTGTTTCTGCCGCGACGACCGCTCGTTGCCCGGAAGTCTTGGCGATGGGCCAGCAATCTGATTCTTGTTGCCATCAATATTGGACTCGTCCGGGTTCTGATCCCCGTCACGGCCGTGGCTGCGGCGATGACGGGGGAAGATCGAGGCTGGGGAGGGCTCCATCTGGTGGAATGGCCCGCCTGGCTGGAGTTTGTCCTGGCGGTCGCGGCCTTCGATTTCGCCATCTATCTCCAACATGTCCTGTTTCACGCCGTGCCACTATTATGGCGCGTGCATCGGGTTCACCACGCCGACCTTGATCTCGACGTCACAACGGGCGTCCGGTTCCATACACTGGAAATTCTGCTCTCGGCTTTGATTAAGATTGGAGCCGTGATGGTGATTGGGCCGTCTCCGGTGGCGGTTATCGCGTTTGAAGTTCTGTTGAATGCATCGAGTCTTTTTAACCACAGCAATGTCGACCTGCCGAGCCGTCTCGATCGGATGCTCCGTTGGCTGATCGTGACTCCTGACATGCACCGCGTGCATCACTCGGTCCTCCCGAATGAGACAAACAGCAACTTCGGCTTTAATCTTCCTTGGTGGGACTACCTCTTGGGTACCTATCTTCCGCAGCCGCGAGAAGGCCATTTGCAAATGACCATTGGCTTAATGGAAGTCCGAGAGGAGCGCGTCGCGGATCGATTGGATCAGATGCTTCTCTTGCCGTTCTGTCGGCTTTCCGCGCCAGAAGAGACCGAGTTCGGCCCCAAGGGAAAACCGCCCCGAGTCGGCTGAGATGCCATTTTTCCGCGGCGAGATTTCCCCCCCGAGGAACTCACCAGTCAATGCACCTGATTCGAGCCGAGACCTGAGGATGGATCGGCAGCTATTTCTCCTGAATCGGTAAATCCTCAAGCGGAGGGAGGGAGCTGCGTTCCCGAACTGATTTCGCCAAGGCCGCCACAAATGGTTCCTCCTCCGCGTTGGGGCCAAGCCGGTTCACCAGGATTTCCGCTTGCTCCCAATTCCCACTCAGGGCAAACCGGTAAGCTCTCAGGACATCCGCCCAGGTGGATTCTGGATTGTTTCGTAAGACGTGATCCGCGGTGGCCTGAGCATTCTCGATCTTTCGCAGTTGGTCGGCGCGTTGGCGCCAGCGTTCTGCTTCCGCATCATCTCCCAGGAGAACATGGGCTCGTTGCAGCAGAAACGCCGTTTTGCTCGTCAGCAATGAGGCGTAATCCAGCGGGACCAACAATTCAATCGTGCGATTCGGCTCTTGTTCTCCAAGAGCAATGGAAGCGAGCCCCTTTCTCGCGTCAACGGAATTTGGGTTGACCTCAAGCGCCGATTCAAATGCTGCTTTCGCCTGCTTCGACTTTCCCGACTGAAGTAAGGCATCCCCCAGTGAGACGTAGGCTGAGTCGTCCGGACGCAGATCAAGACTCCGTTGGATGAGGTCCGCCGCGAGCGATGTTTCCCCGAGAGAGAGAAGAACGCGGCCATATTCGAGAAAGAATTCCTCGGCCGGAATCTGAAGATCCTCGGCGTTCGGGGAAAGATTCAGAACGGTGTTCCACGCGGAAGCGGCCAGTCGCATGTTGCCCCGCTGCTGATGCAAGGTCCCGATCAACAATTCCCCGCGGGCCTGGTTTCCAGGAGTCGAGGCGAATTCGTTTGCCGCAAGCAGAGCCCCATCAAAGTCTCCCAACTTTGCACGACAAGCCGCGAGTTCGTGCTGGACATCAGCATGGTCAGTCCGGGATTTCGCGACAAATTCCAAAATGGGCAGAGCTTTACTCCATTGTTCCAATTTGAGATAGGCCTGCGCCCAGGCATGCAGGTCTTTTGGTTTCGAAGCTCCGAATCGTTCGAAGATCTCAATCGCGGCCCCGGGTTGTCCGAGTGCGACCAGAATGCGGGCTCTCAGCGACATCGCCGCCCCATGCTTCGGATGGTCATCCAAAAATGAGCTGACACGATCGAATGCTTTCGAGATGGCGCCCTGTTGTAAGAGGGTTTCGGCCTCCCGAAGCGGTCGTTCGCTCCACCAGGTGGCCCCCAAAACACCTCCGACAATCAGGATCGCGACCGCACAAATCCTGCCGAGAGTCACCCTCCGTCTCCGGGAAGAGACGCCCCGGTCGGTGTTTGTCGGAGATTGTTCAACCATCGGTGGAAACCAGTTGGATGAGCATTGTTTGGACTCGTGAGTTTAGCGTTTTTCGGCACACTGACCAATTCGAGGGGGTAATGGCGGAGTGCGGTTCGGCCCCGCAACTGACGGTTTCAGTTTCTCTGGAGGGATGCGGAAGTTAGAATTCATCCCTCATTTCTCATCTCATTCTCACAGGAACATATTCGCATGTCGGGATCCCCATCGTCCTCCTCCGGTGACCAGTTGCCCAAAAAGCACTTTCAGGTTGGGCGCGTCCTTGCGGCCGTATTCGGGATCGCCGTCGTGGGAGGTGTCATCTTTGGAATGGTCGAGTACATCAATGGCATGCCGGCGACCCTCGTTCCTGCGTCAGGTCGCGTTACCTGGGATGGCCAACCCGTGACCATTGGGGCCGTGATGACCCAACATGTCGACGACCCGTTTCAGTCAGCGATTGGGGCGTTTGACGAAGAGGGCCGATTTGAATTGATGACCAATGGACAGCCTGGCGCAGCACTTGGGACACACAAAGTCATCGTCGCCTCCTACGGCCCGGGAATGGGAACAAGCCCACTCGTTCCACAGGAGTATCTCAAAGCCGAATCCTCGCCGCTTTCGATCACAATCTCATCAGATCCACAAAAAAATGTGTTTGAGCTAGAGGTCATCGGCGAGGCCCCGAAATCCCCGCAACGCGGCGGAGGGGCTGGACCTCCCGGAGGGAGCCCGGGAGGTGGCAATCAAGGGGGTGGCAATC
>JAGQQQ010000151.1 GCA_020426125.1 Planctomycetaceae bacterium | reverse complement strand
ATCGGCAAACATCGCAATCGGCTCGAGGATCGGACGATTCAGTTGATTCGCAGCCGAGCGTTGTGGAAACTCGGGCGAACCGAGGAGGCGCGGCACGTCGCCGCCAGGATCGTCGCTGCTGCTGTTGGAAAACCTGATGTCAGGTAGTTCTGTGGAATCCCTGGTCATTCGCCTGACCCGCTACAACGATTTGATCCTGGCGTTGCTGGTGGTGGCGATCATCGCCTTGATGATTTTGCCGTTGCCGACGTTTCTCGTGGACGCCCTGCTGGCCACCAATCTCGGTCTGGCGGTCACGCTGCTGATGATGTCGATGTACATCAATTCGGTCCTGGCGTTTTCGACCTTTCCGAGCATGCTGTTGTTCACGACGCTGTTGCGTCTGGCGATGAACATCACCACGACGCGGCTGATTCTCATCCAAGCCGATGCCGGGGAAGTGATTGAGACTTTCGGCCAGTTCGTGGTGGGCGGAAACCTGATCGTTGGCGTCGTCGTATTCTTGATCATCACCATTGTGCAGTTTCTGGTGATCGCGAAGGGATCCGAGCGTGTGGCGGAGGTCGCGGCTCGGTTTACGCTGGATGCGATGCCCGGAAAGCAGATGAGCATCGACGCCGATATGCGGGCGGGGGTGATCGACCTGGACCAGGCGAAGGCTCGTCGATCGGCCGTGGAGAAGGAGAACCAACTCTACGGAGCGATGGATGGGGCGATGAAGTTCGTCAAAGGAGACGCCATCGCCGGGTTGATCATTACGGCGATCAACATCGTCGGCGGGATTTCCATCGGTGTTCTGCAACGGGATATGGAAGTCGGCAAGGCGCTGGAAACCTACTCCTTGTTGACGATCGGAGACGGGCTCGTTTCCCAGATACCAGCGCTGCTGATCTCGATGACGGCCGGAATCATCGTGACCCGTGTCTCCACGGATGAATCCACGGCGCTCGGCGGAGATATCGGATCGCAGATCCTGGCCCAGCCGAAGGCGCTGATGATCGCGGGCGTTCTGCTGTTGTTGTTCGCCTTAATCCCTGGTTTCCCGAAGGCTCAGTTTGTTCTTTTGGGACTGATGATTGGAACGATCGGCTTCGCGATGAAACGGCTGGAGGACGCCGGTCCGGTCGAAGAAGGGCGTTCCCCGATGTCGGCGGCATCACCAACGGGGGCCAAGCGGACGCAGGATGCCGACGAGCTTTCGTTGACCGTTCCGTTAATTCTCGATGTCCCGTCTTCGCTGGAAAAAAGTCTGGTGGCTCAGAAGCTGAACGCGGAACTGGCTCGTGTCCGGCAGGCTCTATACAACGACCTGGGAGTGCCGTTTCCGGGGATCCATCTTCGCTACAACAAAGGAATCGCCGAAGGGACCTATCGGATTCTGCTCAATGAGATTCCCGTTGCCAGCGGCGAGATTCGTCCTGACCGTGTCCTGGTTCGCGAGCAAGCGGACAATCTGCAAGTGTTGGGAATTCCCTTCGAGGAAGGGGAACAGTTCCTCCCGGATGTTCCGTCGTTCTGGGTGGACATGACACACGCGGAGAAACTGCGACAAGCTGGAGTGCCGGTTCTGGATCCCTCGAAGATCTTCACCCATCACCTCGCGTTTGTTCTGAAGCGATATGCGAGCGAATTCATCGGTTTGCAGGAGACGAAACTTCTGTTGGACAATGCGGAGACCCGTTTCCCCGAAGTGGTCAAAGAGGTCCAACGGGTCCTGCCGGTTCCTCGTCTGGCTGAGATCTTGCAGAGGCTCGTTCAGGAGGAGGTCTCCATTCGAAATCTGCGGACGATCTTGCAGGCACTGATTGAATGGGCTCAAAAAGAGAAAGATCCCGTCTTGCTGGTGGAATATGTGAGGTCTTCTCTCAAGAGGTATTTGAGTTACAAGTACAGCGGAGGGCAGAATATGCTGTCGGTGTATTTGCTCGAACCGGGCATTGAGGACGCCATCCGCAAGGCGATTCGGCAAACATCCGGAGGGAGCTACCTGGCTCTTGATCCGACCGTGACCAGGAAGTTTACGGAAAGCGTGCGTTTGAACGTCGGAGACATCTCACAAATGGCTAACAAGCCGGTGCTGCTGACGACGATGGATATTCGCAGGTATGTCAAGAAACTTGTGGAGGGAGCTGTTCCGGACATGCCCGTGTTGTCGTATCAGGAGTTGACCGAAGAGATCACCATTCAGCCGCTCGCCAAAATCAGCCTGTAGGGTCCGGTTCATTCAACGTCTGTTGTGTTGAAGCGACGTCGTCACAAATCGTGAGAATTCGATCGAATCCGGCGAGTTGGAAAATCTCGTGAACCTGCCGCGTGAGTCCACAGACTCCAAGACGGCCTCGCCCCATCATCTGTTTGGCCGTTTCGATGACGACACGCAGCCCCGCGCTGCTTACGAACGGAACGTGCGTCATGTCAAGAATGACGACGGGTGTCGGCTCGTCGAGCAACGGAGCGAGAGTTTCCGACAGTTCCGGGGACGTCAGGGCATCGAGACGTCCGTGAGGGGAAACGACCGTCACTTCGCCAAGTTCTTGAATCTCAACCTTCACGCGGATGTCCCCTGTTGGACGGCAGTGTGGAGTTGATCGAGGAAACTGACTGCTTGCTCCAGCCGCGGCAAGCGAAAGTCGTTTTGGGGAATACGGACCGTCAACACGAACTGATTGTCTTCGTGCAGTCCGGGGCTGACGTCAAATGGGTGGTCATGGCGCCAACTGCAAGCATCGAGGAGACTTTCCATGAGGCTCGCGTCCGGCCAATCATATCGACGGACCAGACTGACTAGGATCTCTTCCTCAAGCTGTTCCAAGTATAGATTTCCCATGCGTTCGAACTCGAGTCGCAACGTGTTGTCGGTTCGGAAGGAGAGCCCTTGGAGCCCCATGGTCCTTCCGAATTCCTGGATGGTTTCGTCCGCCCCATTCATGATTCCTGCCATGCCTCTTCCTCGCGTTGAATCACATCATCCAAGGCTTCCTTAATCGCGTCGACGAGACGCAAACGATCCGCGGGATCGTTGAAGACCTTCTCCGGCCATTTGCCGACCGCCTTGCGGATCTCCTGAAGGAAATAGATTTGAGGTTCGAAATCCTTCAGCCCCAGGTTCTTTTCACAAACCAGCGTCAGATTGGCGCCTGCGATCGGCTTCATATCTTTTAGCGGCAAGGTTTCTTTGAGAAGACGGTGTGGTGCATCGGGCCATTCCGTACCGAACGAGGAACGCATCTGCCGCGACAGCTCCGAGAACCCCAGGAAGAGATTTCGAGCGATTTCCAGATGTGACAGGCTCGCGACGGCGTCGCGTAGCCGCGCGGGATCAATGTTCCGGCCCGCAGAATGGATATCCTGTCCGATCTCGCCGAGAAGAGTTTCAGTGGCTGAGAGGAAATCATCTTGTTGATGCTGCCCCAGCAGTGTTTGAAACACCGCGTCGGAGTCCTGAAACTGGGGCAGCTCCGTTTGGACAAACTCTCGCAGGTCTTGTCCAAGGTCCGTTCTCACTTGGCGGATCGCGTCGCGGAGTCCCGAGGAGTCGGTGTCTTCGGAAAGGAGTTCTTCCATGAACAGAAGTGCGGCCGACTGCTCGTCCGGGCAATGTTCTCGCAGATGGTCCTTGACCTGCTGCGGCGTGGGACGGCTCAGTCTGCGGAGAGAATCGGCGAGCCGCTCGAACCGCTCCGGACCGGTGACGGAGTTGACGAACTGCTGGTACTTCTTCGCGAGTTCCTGAACGCGACTCCCCTTGCGAGTCTTTGCTTCCCGCCGCTTGAGCTGGTCAGCCGCGCGGGAGCCGCCGGTTTGAGTTAATTCCTCGGCCATCTCGGTCAGCCGCTGCGATTCACTGGTCACGCGGACGGATTCGCCGTTTCTCGATCCGATCTGGTCGGCGAACGGCGCTCCCGCATTCTGTCCGCCAAGAGCCGCGATGTCTCCCCGGCGGTCAATTGGAATCGACATCCTGCTCACCTCTTAAAATATACTCCGCAATCCCCCGAGATGGGGTGCCCCCTTCACTCGAAGGCTTTGGTATGATATCGCATCCGTTGTCTCGATTCTGCGCCGTCAGAATCGACGTGGATCTCCTGCTGGTCAGTTTCCTGACGTCCACGTTCGTGGGATCACGTGGTCCGCACGGAACGGAAGCGAGGTGTTCTCCTATTCTTGGAGTTGCCATCGCACAAGTCGTTGGCAAAGGATTTCATGGGATGCCGAATTCGGATGGGATGTTTGACGAAAGTCTGCGACATGAGATTCTGGAACGAGCGGAGCTTGGGGATGAATCCGCCATTGAAGATTGTCTTCCGTCTCTGGAGGACGATGCTTACTGGCCAACCCTCCAAGCGGTTCTCCAGGCCGATTTGGATCACACCCTCAAGAGAACCGGCACGATCTCTCCAGACCAAATTCCGGAATATGTTGTCCGATTTCCGGGATTGAATGAGCATGGGCGGTTGCTCCCCGTGATCCAGGCCGAAATCCGGCTATTACGAGCCTCGGGAGTCGAATTGTCGACGGAAGAGTATTGTGAGCGGTTCCCCGAATTTGCCCGTTCGATCGCAGAGCAGACCGTCATGATGCTTGAGGAGCCTCCAACGCTCGCCGATGGCCAGACTGAGTCCGTTCGAGCCCCAGAAAATTTCGACAGGGTCGGAGATTACCGGATTCTGGGACGGATCGGCTCTGGAGGCATGGGGGTGGTTTACCGGGCTATCCAGCCTGGGGCCAATCGAATCGTCGCCCTCAAGATCATCCGTACCGCTTCCCATGACGTCCAAGACGTCGAGAAACACAAACGGTTAGAGGAAAGGTTTCGCAATGAAGCGCAAGCCGCAGCAAGGCTGGAACACGAGAATATCGTGCCTGTTTACGATGTCGGCCAAGTGGGCGAGACGATGTACTTCGCCATGCGACTCGTCCAAGGCCGCAACCTCAAGGAACATCTGGCAAGGGGACCGCTGGAAAACCGCGAAGCGGCAAACTACATGCATCAAGTGACCCAGGGAATCTCGCATGCCCATTCTCAGGGGATTCTGCATCGTGATCTCAAGCCGCACAATGTTCTCGTGGATGAGGCGACGAACCGGCCCTTGGTGGCGGACTTCGGTTTAGCCAAGATCCTGGGGGAGGACCAGCAATTCACGCAAACTGGCGAGGCCTTAGGGACACCGTCTCATATGCCTCCTGAGCAAATTCGAGACGCCTCTCAAGTCGACGAACGGAGTGACGTCTATTCGATCGGGGCGACACTCTACCATCTGCTGACCGCACGGCCGCCTTTTCAGGCAGCAAATTCCCTGGGGACCTTGAGGCAAGTGCTCTATGACGAGCCGGTCCCTCCGAGACGGTTGAATTCGTCCGTGGATCGAGACCTCGACACGATCTGCCTGAAATGTCTGGAAAAGGATCCCCAGCGCCGGTATCAGTCTGCGATGGAACTCTCGGAGGATCTGAGCCGATACCTCGCAGGGCAGACAATTCGGGCGCGTCCGGTTGGGACCGTCGAAAAGGGCGCGCGATGGTGCCGTCGAAATCCGCTGTCAGCCTTTCTGGCTGGGATCGCGGCCATGGCTCTGGGAATCGCCATCGGCGCGATCTCTGTCGGATATCGTGAGACGTCCAAGGCCTTAGCTCATGCGGAGGAGAGCCTCCAGTTCGCCCGGCGGGCAATTGATGACCTTTACAATGATGTCACGGAAATCGATCTTCGCAACCAGCCCGGAATGCAGCCACTGAAGCGAAAGTTACTCAGCCGCGTGGGGTTGTATTACCGACAACTCATTGATCGGTCCGGAGCGAGCCAGGAGTTATCTCCCGAATTGGCGGAAAACCATTTTCGTTCTGGGCTGATCATTGAGGAAATCGAGTCGTTGGAGGAGGCGCTCACGCAATTCGAAAGAGCGGCGACAATTCAATCGGAACTTAAGCGGCGCTCACCCGACTCGATTGTCGCGATGGAGAATCTCAGCGATACCTGGAACGCCATGGGCCGGGTTCAGCAGAAACTGGGGCGCTATGAAGATGCGAGAGTTTCCTATCAGAAGTCTCTGGAAGCCCGTCGGCGAATGGCGGAAAGGAATGCCGGCGATTCCGAACTCGGTCGGAAGTTTGCGAACACGGTCATGAACCTTGGATTGCTTGAGGCCAGAACAGGAAGTCTCTCCGCGGCTCGGGAGCTTTATGATCAAGCTCAATCCCAACGGACCGAACTTCTAAAAAACAATGAAAATGAGTTGCTGCTTCGAGACTTTGCGAGAGGAGCATTCAATCTGGGGGTTCTCTGCTCGAAACAGCAGAACCTTCAGGATGCCGCCGACCAATTCGAAGTCGCCGAAAATGCCTATGCGACACTCATTGAAATGCGTCCAGAGAGCCTTGATGACCGTTTCGAGTTCGCAACCACTTTGGCTCAACGTGCGGATTGCCTGGCCCAACTGCGTCAAAACCCCGATATCACACAACACGCATTTCACAAAGCGCTAGAGACGCTCCGTGAGTTGGCGCACGAGAACTCGGAAGTCGTGGAGTACCAGGCCCAACTGGGGTCGACGCTCATTCAGAAAGGATTCTTTCTGAGAGAACGGGGAGACGCGGACGGGGATTCCTCGTCCGGCAAGCAGTTTTCCCATCTCGCCCGAGACGTTTTTCATGAAGCGGGAGGAGTTCTCCGGAAGGCGTTTCTCCGCCAACCCGAACGAGGGGATCTGCTGCAAGACTGTTGTTTGGCGCTGCTCTGGAGTGGGGATCTCGCCAAGGCTCAAAATGATTTCAAGGGTGCCCGAACCGCCTGGACGGCAGCGGCCGACTTGTTGAGTCAATTCGATGATCACAGGCAGGAGAATCCCGACCTAGACATGCTGGCGGAAGGACTTCAGATCAATCTGGCGAACCTCCCGGTATCGATCTCGGAGAAACCTTGACTAGTGGATTCCCGGGGAAACGAATCAGCGCCGATTTCGAAATCTGAGCCATCGATCAGTCGTCATTGGCCTGGGGAGGGATCCCTCTGAAAGGGGCCTCGGCAATGAGTGTTTTCAAGTCCGTTTGCAATTTTGAGCACGCTTCCCGCAGTTCTTTTAACAGCGTTTCCGCAGGGACAAGGTCGTTCGACGGGGATAACGCTTCCAGCTTGCTGGCGAGATCGCAGACATGTTCAGCTCGAAAGTTTCCGGCCAACCCTTTCATGGTGTGGGCCCGTTCCACCAATTCGCTGAGATTCTGTTGTTGGAGGGCGGTCTCCATCTGAACAAGGAGTGACCGGCTGTCCTGCTCGAACATCTCTATCGTTTCCGAGAGAAACTCCCAATCGTGGTCGACGCTCTCCAAGAGTGCGGACTTATCAAAGGATATATGAACGGGTGAATCAACTTTCGGCTGCGAGAGTTGTTGTTGCTCAAAATCCGTCGAACGGGATCGAGTCTCCAGGACACGCCGGATCTCCGCAAAGAGGAGCTGCGAACGGATAGGCTTGGAAACAAAGCCGTCCATGCCAACCGCCCGACACTGTTCGCGGTCTTTCTCGCTGGTATTCGCCGTCATTGCGATGATGGCAAGACGGCGATTCGTCTTGGATTGGTGGCCCCGGATTTCTTGTGTCGCCTTCAGTCCATCCCAATGTGGCATGCGCAGATCCATCAGGATCAGATCGAACTGGTCCGGGTTGTCTTTCCAGAGTGCGACGGCCTGCCGGCCATCGTTTGCGGTCACGACGGTATGTCCCTGTTTCGACAGCAACCGGACGGCGAAGGTTCGGTTCGTTTCGTTGTCGTCTGCGAGCAGGATCTGAAGGGGAGCGAGAGTATGGGTTTCGGCTTCCAGTTCGGACGTGACCGGAAGTTGACGGTCTGTTCCGACAATCGCTTTGACGATCGCTCTTGCAAGCCGGGATTGGCTGACAGGTTTTGTCAGCGTCGCTGATGCGCCTGCTTCGAGTGCCGTCACGGCATCCGCCAATCGATGGGGCAGGGTCAGCATGAGAATGGGAGTCTCTCGATGCCGCATGTTCCCGCGAAGTTGGCGGCAGATGTCAAATTCCGACTCTGCCGTTAAGTTCGCGTCAATAATGATCAAGCCAAAGGGACGTCCAGCACTCTTCGCACGGTCCAAACTCGCCATGGCCGATGACATGCCCGCCACACAGGTCGGTGCCGTCTCCCAATGCACCAACATCTCCCGGACGATATCGGCCTGCGTGTCGCTGCCGGAAATCACGAGAACCGGCAAATCGGGAATGAGTCCGAGTTGAGTTCGCTGCCGGATTTTCCCGGCCTCGCTGACCGTCATAGGGATCGTGAATCGGAATAGGCTCCCTTTTCCCACCTCACTCTCCACGAACAACTCTCCTCCCATCAGCTGGATGAATTCGGAGGAGATGGCCAGTCCCAGCCCTGTGCCAGCCACGGAAGAGGAGTTGGGCGCGCTCACTTGTTCAAACGGTTCGAGAATCCTCTCACATTGATCAGCGGGGATTCCGACACCCGTGTCCTGGACCTGAAAGGCCACCTGAACAACATTGTCGGATCGCGACTCCATTCCGACTCGGACAACAATCTCTCCGGTCTCGGTAAACTTGATCGCGTTGCCGACGAGGTTGATCAGAACTTGTCGGAGGCGGTTGGTGTCGCCGTTTAAACCGTCGGGAATCCGAGTCTGCACGTGATATGCGAAATCCAGCCCCTTCGTTTGAGCACGGACGGCCAGCGGATGAAAGGTCTCGCTCAGCAACTCACGAAGTGAGAAATCAACGGGATCGAGAGCCAGTCTTCCGGCTTCCGATTTCGACAGATCGAGAATGTCGTTGACGATTCGTAACAGAGCCTCCCCAGAGCTTTGGACGGAACTGAGGAGATCCCTCTGCTCGGCGGAGAGGTCGGTATCCAAGACCAATTCCGTCATCCCCAGGATCCCGTTGAGTGGAGTCCGAATCTCATGGCTCATATTCGCGAGGAATTCCGCTTTGACCTGAGCCAGGGATTCGGCTCGGGAACGCAATCGGTCCGACTCCTCAATACGCCGGCGAAGTTCACGAACCTCCCGGGACCGAACCAGAATCCCGTAGATCGCGAGCGCCAAGATGGCCAGGAGAATCGGCAAAGGCACGATCCAAGAACTTTCGAGACCAAGCCAGTTTGCCGAAGCGATGGGAAGATGAGCCGCGAGACAAGATTGCGTGATCGTGCCAAACATCGAAACCTGATGCCCCAACCAAATAGACAGTGGTCACATCAGTAAAACATATTCCATTGCACGATCGTTTCGAAACCGAACTGAGGATTTGCCACAGGGACGGAAAAGCCGAAACGCAGATTGCTCCGTTCACTCAAATTGGCGTGCAGGCCCGCCGTGAAGTTTGTGATGAGATCATCGGGAATCCCGGCAAGATTCGTCATCAGCCCCCCACCCAGATCGAGATCGATATTGTCGGGGTCGTCCAGCATGATCGTGGAATGCAATTCCACCTGAGCCGCCAAATCTCGGACGAATCGATTTTCTCGATCCTGGAATAGCCAGCGTCCAGCCATCAGGTCCAGGGAGGCCGTGGTCTGTGGATTGAATTTTCCCAGACTGCTTGAGAGCGCTCCTGAGGAAATCACAATGGGGTTGCCATTCGCGGCGATCTGAACCTGGGAATGGGCCTGATAGAACCAGACCTCGTTGGGAGTGTAGATTGCTGCGAGAAACGGATGAATGTAAACGGCTTCATTCTCAATCGCCCAATCGAGTGGAAACCCGGAATCCACAGTGGCAGTGACGGAATCCGCCGTCGGGATCCCGAAGCCGACTCCTCCTGATAAGGCAAAATCACATTGCTCAATGAACAGCCACTTATTGATGATAAACAAATTTCCCAGACGGGAACCTTCAGCACGTAAGAGGTTGACCCCGTCGTTAAATTCGTAATCTTGGCCTTGTTCGAGCGGCAACCGGAATTCCACGGAGCCCCGTCCACAGAAGAACGTCTTCTCAAAACCTATGGTATGACGTGCGAAAGCCAGTTCCTCCCTGGCGAGGGGAATTCCAGCAATCACGTCATCCACTTCATAGCGGAGTGCGTCCTCGTAATAGTTGAACGCATAGAAAAACCGATCTCGCGGGAGTGCGTGGCCATTGTCTGAGAATTTCTGGGAGTCCGCGATGGCTGGAAACGGACCCGTTAACTGGTTGATCCCATCGGTGAATTCAAACTGACCAAAGGCCGCCAGATCGCCAAACATCTCCGGGGTTCGGGCGAGCCGGGATCGGGAGTAGGCCGCTCGGAAATCCTGAGGCGGTTGTTCAACACGGGGGGGAGTTGAAGGGGACGATGGACTCGGTGGTGACGGTGCCGCATTGTTTTGCGGAGAGGTCGTAGGACGAGCCGGAGACGCCGGGGCGGCCGACCCGAGGGAACCTCCTGTGTCTTGAGCGGATGCGATCCATTCCGGAATCCCAATGACCAACATCATTGTGAGGAATCTGACCGACAGGAGGAGCATCAGGCGGGAGGGCCGATTGAAGTTCATGGCGAGTTAATGGATTCAAGTGTTATGGAGGCGAAAGGGAGTCCCTGGGAGAAAGGGGAGCCGGCGGGATCATGGGGGCTAAGGAATGTCCATCTCCCTGGAACTGTCTCAGAAAGGACTCAGGTAACGGATCAACTCCTTCGACCAACGATTCCACACCATCGGTGAGAGAATGAGATTCCCAGGAACCGAGGCTCATATTCTGAGTCGGACCCGTGGGGGCGTACTGAACCCGATCGAGTTCCCGGGGGGGGCGCATGGTGTCACGTCGTTCAAATTCCGCGTTCCAGTGCGTAATCACTTCGGGAGTGTGATCGTAATAGGAGCCGATCAACGTCGGAGGATCGACGAAGGACATCGCGTAGATCCGTCGGAGATCAGCGCGGTTGACCATCGAATAGTAGAGCCTTGCGGTGTAGGACTTCTTCTTGAAGAACCCTTTCACCCAATGGATCCGCAGGCTGACATGAACCACATCTCCCTCATGCCGGGAAGCAAAGTCCGAAAAATGGATAGTCGGCGCCTCCGCGCAGGGGTAGTGCTTAAGCAGTGCTGTCCGACCAATTTCATAGGAGAGTTGTTCCAATTCTCCCCCGACACCGACGTTCGCGAGGGTTACCAAAAACAGAGCTGCGGTCAGAAACTGCCACGATCTCTGATCAATTTGAAAAGTTGATGCGATCACGAGTGCATTCCATTGCTGAATCTGAAGCGAAGCAGATGATGACGCCCCTGAGTGAATCGCGACGGACGGGCGGGGAACCGGATCGTCGATGCCGTTTGACCATGGGGGATCGGGTTCTTCCGCTTTTAGTGCGATCATCGATCCTACGCATTTCCGCTCTGAAGCGAATCTGCGAGTCGTCGCGTCCAGGAGCCTTTTCACCGTCCTGCCGCAGGGGGTGTGACGGATATTCGGATGGGAGTGGCGGCCAAGTTGCCGTCCTGGAAACTACCGAGAGTTCTTTGTTCGCCTTCCGGAGGACAAGACTCCCATGCTCCGAGCGACCTCTTCGGCCTGGTTGTAACTCGCGGGAACGATCGCACCCGGAGCCGGACTCCCTTCGAGAGCAGCTCTCCCGGGCAGCGACGATGTCTGTTCGAAACTGGGTGGCTCAAGCGGCGTTGGAGTGATTGGAGCAGGGAGTTCCTGGGGAGTCGACATTGGCACGCCGAGATCATGGCTGGGTGGACAAAACTCTCCTGGAATCTGGACCGGCAACTCAATGATTTGCGGAGTAATGAGCACAATTCTCTGCATCCGTCGCGTGTCGTATTCGATATTGCTTAGAAGCTTACCGATCTTGGGAATTCGTCCGATCAACGGCGGACGCCGCTCGACGCGGATTGTCTCGTCTCGAAAAAGTCCGCCGATCAACAGGCTGCTCCCCTCGTTCAAGACCGCTTGGGTATTGATCGAATTCCGGCTGACAACGGGAATGTCGTCGACATTCGCTGCCTCGTTTCGTTGACCGTCTTCAATGTGGATGATCAGTTTGATCTTCCGGCAGCCATTCTCCTCAACGATGTGGGGGACGATCCGGAGAGTGGTCCCAACGAGGACATTGAACAAGTCCGTCTGTTGGTTCCCGGCGACACGGACGAAGAATTCTTCCTGGTTATTCAGAACCGCTTCAACATTGTTAATCGTCAAGACGGTCGGACGAGCGACGAATCTCGCGTGCCCTTCGGTTTCGAGGGCTTTCACATTCGTCAAAAACTCGGTCACGCCATTTCTTAAAAGGCTGACAGTGAAATTCGCCGAGTCTCCGGGGACGAGTTCATAGTTGAAAGCTAGGTCGTTGCCGTTGTGCCGCCACAAGGCATCAAATGGCGGCCCCCATTCGAATCCGGAATCGGCGTTCACATCAATGATCGAGGCTTCAATCTGAACGAGACCATCGGGCCGGTCGAGTTCCGCGATGATCCGAGCGTAGTCATCATGGCGCTGCTTCACGTCACGAATAATGATGGCGTTCAACCGGGGATCCGGCTGGATCACCGGTTGGATCGCAGCCGCCAAATCTTGCTCCGGAGTGTCGACACCGGGCGTGCCCGGAGTGGTCAATCGGGAAACAGCCGTCGCCTGAGCTTCCGCTTCCGCGGCAGCGATTTGGGCATTCACAGCGGCTTGATTCGCCTCGAAAATGGCTTGATTCTGGATCGAGATGAGCCCCGTTCCTCGCAGTCCGCCCAAATTTCTGGGAATCTGCTGGACGGATGACCCCACGACTCCTCCAGGGCCGGCGGATTGATTGACGACGTTGTTGAGAATCGTGGCCACCCCAGGCACGGTAATCTGTGCGGAGCCAACGACAAACGTTCGGTCATCGGCCCAGGCGTACTGCAAGGGATAGACCCGCATCGTCACTTCAATGCTGGCTTGCCGCTCCGCCTGAAGCTGGATCCCGGTTGCCATTTCCTCGAACATTTCCACATAGCGTGGAGGTCCCGTAATCAGAACAAGCCCTCGCTCAGAAAGCACCTTCATCGGGTATCGTTTCGAGATGACCCCTAAGTCGTCGAGGGTCTGGATGACTTCTTCGAGTTGCTGACCACGAAATGGCACCAGCCGAGAGATAATCTCGCCGCTCACATAGACGTAAAGCGCGGCTCCGTCGTAGTACCAGATCAGACCATTCTGGGCTGTGATTTCCTGAAGAAACTGTTGAGGGGGCAACGGCCCAAACCGTCCACTGATGATTCCGGTGACGTTCTCGCTAATGACGACTGGGATCCCCTGATCCGCCGCAAAACTGCGGATCAGATCCGGCAAGGGTTCGGACTGGGAGAGATGCGAATAGGGGGCATCACGCCACGGAACTTCTTCCGCCAGCGCAATGGCCGGCAGCAGAAGCACGATCAAGAGCAGACATCCTTGTCTTACTCCACGTGGCATTTCCCATCCCTGTCAGGGGCGCAAGATGAAATCGGGTGGAAGACTCGCCTGCGGCCCGCTTTGACCGACCTGAAGCCACCATTCCAATGTGACCAAAAACTCCTCGATCGCCGCGAAGAACGCGGCATCATCCAATTGATCGGTCCGGAGTTGTCGATACAGCCAGAGTGTTCGATTCGACCGTTCGATTGTCACTATTCCCGCCGATCTGCGTATCTTCTCCAAACTCCGTTTGAGAGTGTCACGAATGAACGATTCGCGACTAGCGGGATCTTCTGGAGCGACTTCCAACCGAGATTTCAGGATCAGGCGTCGGTCCCCGATCGACTGAAATTGAACCTCCAACCCGTCGTCAAAGACAATCTCGTAGATCCCTTCGGAGTTCGGCTCCCAGTCGCCGAGGTTCAGTTCCTGGCGTAGGGCGTCCAGACGTTTCTGGTTTGACATCGATGAGGTTCCTGAGAGCGGAAACGCCCCCAACCTGAAGTTTCGATTGGCGGCGTTGAGATTTCAGGGAAATGACGTTCGAGATCAGACTTGAACGGCCGCCCGTTCGCCTTGGGCATTGGACTGGTAGATGTCCTGCAACAATTGCCGAACGGAACTGATCATCTCATCGGCCGAACGGCGGAAGTCTTCCTCGTTTTGAGCGAATGTCTCGAATTTTTGCGAGGCTGCATCGTGCTCTTTTTGTTCGGCTTGTCTCTCCGCCTCAAATCGATTGAGGATCCCCCCAAGAATCCCACCGGCTGAGGAAACGATCTGGGCCGAACCCTCAACAGACCGGCTTTTTGTATTCACATATTCGAGTTTGGCCGATTGCGCCTGGATGGCCGTCTGGTGGTGGTCCAAATCCGATTCTAGACTGTCGACATCGTCCCCCGGTTGGGGATTCGCGAGTTTCTCCTGAATGCTCTTGATGGACGCGTTGTGGCTGTCGATCTCTTGCGAAGGGTTCTTTCCGTTGTTCAGTGCCTTCGCGCTTCCGGCGATCGAAACGGCGCCACCGGCAATTTGCATGGTTCCTGAAACAATCGCGGAGGCCAGAGCAAAGTTGGCGGCCTCGCGAATCTTGTCCGCCGCAGATTGGAGTTCGGCATACTCGATTTCCCGGCTCGCGTTTCGGGCTTCCCGAGCCCCTTCTCGCTGGTTGATCGACATCTTCAGAATCAACGTCATTAACGTCGACATGCCGGCGATCTCATCCTGGACTCCCGAGAGCCGGCCTCCGAGGGTGGCGAGCAAGCTCGACGACACTTCGTGACGCGGAGGATCCAGCATTTCAACGCCGGACTGACCATCGATGGCGGCGGCCTTGAGAATGTCGAGGTTGACGACGTTTTGCGTTGGCCCGGCGACGGTTGAACCGTGGTCGGGAATGTCGTGAATGTGGGGCGGGCGAATTGCCGAATTCGGATTGTTTTGAATACCGGTCATGGGAATGTCCTTTAGACTGAAGTTTGCTGGACGACGGTGTGTTGCAGGTCGGCCGCATCAGAAACGATGCTCGCAACGACTTGCCAGCCGTTGTCGACCGACTCCTGTATCGAGCGGACGAATTCCACGGCTTCCTGATCCTGGTGTTGGAGCATCCGTAGCCACTTTTCCACGACGGCGGCATCCGCCTTGGACTGATCGGCGTCGTAGTGGAACTTTCCGGCTGCGATCTGATTGGCTCCTGCCCCTATTTCGTTAACGCCTTCCGCAATCTGCGTCCCAAACTGCAATTTTTGGGCAGTCGCCCGCTGGGACTCCGTCAGGACCTTACTCAACACGGTTTTGGCTCCCTCCTCAGTGGCGACAGTGCCAGCCTTGGTGGCCCCATTCGCGATGCCTCCGCCCAAACTGACGCCCGCCGCAGCGATTTGTAGAGCCAACATCGTATACATGAACGCCTTGGCCCCATCCTCCCCCATGGCATCCATCGCACCTGGGATCGAATTGACAACTTGACTGGTCATGGAGAGTGCAGCTCCGACCATGGCTCCCACGACTCCGACAATGGCCGGCACGGTGGCCGTCCCGAGGGAAAAGACCGTGAGCAAAGCAACCGCGATCGCCAATCCGGCTCCCAGCCATCCAAAGGCTTCGTTCAGTTTCCCGGCTTTGGCAGCCTTCCCGACCGACTCGGCAGCTTCCAGCAATTTCTTCTGTTGTTCCTCTCGTGCCGCCTTTTGTTTGTCCGAATTTGCCCGGACCCCCTCGGTCGCGGACTTCTGCGACTCGTTCCCCAACTTCGCCATCAAGCCTTGCAACAACGTCATTGCGTCATCCGGGCTGAGTGAAGGAGAATCCAGTACCGTGTCATTGGGGAATTCCTCGATGGAATCGGCTGATCCGACCGTGACTGCGGAGACTCCCGCGACGTGCCCCGCGGCTTGGCGGATCTCAGCAGGAGCCATTTCCGCAGATCGAGTTGCGGGATTTGTTCCCGCGGGGGGTATGGTGTTCATGTTTTCGGTCCTGATGATGTTTCTAAGTTCGATTCGCCAGACTGGACGGCACTCAGCATCAGGGCCGCTTTTTCACGAATCGGTTGAAATTTCTCGTGTTCGGCACCGCTAGCCAACGCGGCGTTCAAGGCACTGACGGCTTCGTCCGTGTGCCCGAGCCGGAGATGGCATTCCGCCGATTGGAGCGCGGCTCGGGGATCGTGCAGGTCGAGAATCCCGGCCAGTCCGAACGCGTGCACCGCCGCTTCAAAGTTTCCCATGCCTTTGCGGCAAACTCCCAGACCCATCCAGTAATTGCGATTCAGATGGTCGTAGAAGCACAGGAAGCGAAACAGCGACTCGGCTTGCCGGAATTTGCCATTGGTGACAAAGTTGTGGGCGACCGCGTAGACCGCTTCGAGCTCCTCATCGGCCAAACCATGTAACTCTTTGAATGTCTGGCCTTCTTCAAGAAACCGGCTTGCGACGTCTTGTAACTGCTCTTCGTCAATCTGGGGAAGGTCTTTGAGAGAAGTCGACATGTGTGTTCTTCGAGTTCGAGTAGCGAAATCAAAATGGGAAATGAGGGGGATCGTTCTCCAAGCCAGGGAAACAACGATGAGAACGAACCCCCGACACGCAAACGAAACGCTGTCTAACTGATATTCCGCACGATTGAAGAGAGTGCTTCTTGGACTTTTCGCATCGTGTTGGAGAGCATTTCGACTTGCGTGTTGAACTTGGTCAGAAGCGACTGGAACTTAATCATGTCCAACTGGGATTCGTTGTTGAGCTTTTCCTGATGCCCCTGCAAGCTGCTGATAATCGATTGCCATTCCTCCTTAGTGAATGACCGTCCGGCATTCGACGTCGCTGCCTGACCCGTTTCGTTCGTCACAGAGGCGACGTCCGTGTTCGAAGGGGCCGGCGTCTGGGGCGTCGCGGCTTGGCTGGCTCCAGTGTTCGGCGGCGATGTCGATGTGGCCGGTGGGGGCGTCAAATCCGGCGTGTCCACCGTTGTCGAGTTGAATTTAGATTGCCCGGCTAGCAACTTTTCTCGAATGGCGCCGATGTCCCCCTCACTCAGCCGACTCAGATGGAAACCTGCGAACTCGCCTTTCCGTAGAAAACGCTGCGTCGCCGGATTCAGGCCTTTGGCTCCGGCACGGATGAAGTTGTAGGTGGGTTCGCGTCCAACGCGATTCTTGATTGCCCCCAAATCCCCAGCGATTCGATTAAACTCCGCCAATGGAGCGTCATAGGGATTCGTGGCCTGTGCGGCGGTCTGTTGTCCTGCGGCGGCAGCGACGGGAGCCGGCTTTTGACCAGACGGTGGAGTCGCCGACACGGCGGGCGGTTCGACCGATTGTGCGGGGAGATTCTGAATCTTGATCTGCACTTCATTCAGCAACGCCGTCTGCTGATCTTTGGACAATCCAATACCGCGTTCTCCGCTCTTTTCTCCATCGGGAACAGGAATCCCGAGGCGGTTCAAGTCGTTGATGATGTTCGCTGGCAAATTCAAATTGTTGGATTTCGGAGCCCCGGTCGCATTCTGTTGAGTCTTCAGCCAGGACTCGACACTCTGGGCAATTTCGACAGCTTCTTGCGGAGCGAGAGCTTCCGCTTTTCCGGAGTTCAGGCCTGGCAAGGCAATGCCATTGGCCTCGATGAATTCCGCGAGGTTGGGAGGAAGCACGGCCGTGTCGTTTTCTCCCAAACCTGCGGAGATGTTGCGAGCATCGGACAAAGCCAGATTGGCTTTGTGCATCTCCTTGTTTCGCTCTTCCATTTGTTTCGCGTAACCGCGAACGCCGTCTTCCAGCAATTGAGTCCGCCGGCTCATCACGAAGAACATCAATTCTTCAATTGACATCGTTGAGATGTCGCCGGACGCCAGCGGAGTCGGGACATCATAAACAGGTTTACCTTGGATTGGATTGGTGTTCATGGCGTGACCTCGATTCGTGTGAAGTTGTTTTCGGAAGTGTCTTCGCGATCAGATCATCATTCGCGGTCGCTTGGGAACGGGAGCCGATTTGGCTCCGGCCGCCGAGGCTGCGTCGGCGGCCTCCAGTTCGGCCATCATTTCGTCGAACTGCTGTTGGTTCTCGGTCCCCAAATTGCCGTCTTCGACGAACTTGAGAACTCGTTCCTGAGTCACCCCCAGGTCGGAGTAGACGGCTTGCAGGGACTGTTGGACATTCGTCCATTCCTTGAACAGCCGCTCATACTCCGCGAGAATTCGCTCGGTCTCTTTGGAAACGTCTTCCGGGCTTTGAGAAACTTGGCTATTCAACGATTGGCTCATCAGAACAAACTCCCAAACGGGTTGAAATGAACTTGATCGCTTGTCACCTTGAGATTCGAGAGAATCCTGGCGAGTCTGCGCGAAAACTCAGTTTTTTGAACCGGCTTCTCCAGCGATTTCAAATAAGATGTCCACAAACCTTTTCCAGGAATGAGGTTGTGAAAGATCCAAGGGGTTGAAGGCCCACTGAGAGTGGGCGGAAATGTCCAGACCGATCAAAGAAGATGCCACTGAAAAGAGAAAGCCGTTCTGAATCGGAACGGAAAGACGTCTAAGACGGGAGAGATCCACTCAGAAATGCCTTGTGTTGGCTTTCGTGTCATCCCCACATCTCTCAAGTTGGGTAATAGTGGACGGCCACGCTAGACCCATCCACCTTACCCAATGTATCGTTGTGGAACAAGCAACTGAACATTCAACAGGACGGCCAGAATTCATTCGGGGATCGTTCCTTTCTGGCAAACACCGTGACAGCCGCTCGCGCGTTCTTGCTCCTTGACTCTCTTTTATTCCCGTCAGTTTTCCCATGGCTTCTCGATTTCCTACCACCCGCTGGTCC
>JAGQQQ010000150.1 GCA_020426125.1 Planctomycetaceae bacterium | reverse complement strand
GGCGGTTTTGCCGGTGCCGGTCTGGGCCGAACCCAGGAGGTCGGTGCCTTCGAGCAAATGGGGAATGGACTCCGCCTGAATGGGAGTCGGCGTCGAATATCCAGCGGCAGACAGGGCGCGCTCGATTTGTGGGTGCAGATCAAAATCCGCAAAAGTGGGCGTAGACAAGGAAATTCTTTCAGAAGAATCAGGAGCTGGCGCACAGTCCTTTCACGGCAGTCGCAACAAACACTGATGCGGAAATGGCTGACGCGGACGCGCGCAAACGGGTTCGAGAATCACCCGCAGTCGGTGAGAGTGTCGTCGGTCCGAAGCATGGCAATGGGCCATGGCGGTTTGCGAGTCTCCCAAGGAGAGTCGGCAAACGAGCGGATGTCTGGGGTTCAGCATCCGGGCGGAAGAGGACAGCCCGTCAAAGGCAGGACATTTTCTCAGTCGGCGAATCCTACTCGCTCAAGCGGAGTTTGGATACTCCCTTTTCAGAAATTTCTTCGCCGATTGTCAGACCGACAATTCGCGACCGATAGAATCTCCCCAACAGAATTGGCGTGCGGCAACCATTCACCGCACGCCAAATATGAGTTTTTATAAGAAAGAGCAACGGATTAACTGAAGTCGTTGGGGTTGCCGAATAGGCCCCCTTTCGAGGGGCCGCCGATGCCACCCTTCAGAGGACCTGACTGTTTCCGCTGATAGGCCTGACCTTTTCCGGGAGCCAGATCCTCGTCCTTCGGCGGTTCCTCCGGTTCGGGTTTGGCTTTGAGAGCCTTCACGGACAAGCTGACACGTTTCTTGGCCGGATCGACTTCCAGGATTTGGACATCCGCCATATCTCCGACGTTCAGGACTTCCGTGACTCGTTTCACGCGGCGATGATCCAGTTCGCTGATGTGGACCAGTCCTTCGATTCCCGGTTCCAGTTCCACGAACGCTCCGAACGGCTCCACTTTTGTGACACGGCCGGTCACGGTTGATCCTTGTGCATATTTCGACTCGGCCAGTTTCCAGGGGTTCGGAGCCAGCTGCCGCATTCCGAGGCTGATCCGATCCTTTTCCCGGTCGATCGAGAGAACTTTGACCTCAACTTCCTGTCCTTGGCTGAGGAGTTCGTTAGGGCTTTCGATCCGGACCCAACTCATCTGGGAGATGGGAAGGAAGCCATCGACGCCGCCAAGGTCGATAAAGGCGCCGTATTCCTTGATGGTCTTCACCCGGCCTGTGCGAACCTGATCGGGCTTGAGTTCTTCCATCAATTCCTTCTTCGCGATGGCACGCTCCTCAAGCAGCAACGCCCGACGGCTCAAGACGAGTTTCCGCTTGGCCGGCTTGACTTCCGTGATCTTCGCTCGCAGCTTTTGCCCGACGAACGTCTCCAGGTCTTCGATGTAGCCAAGGTCGACCTGACTGGCGGGCATGAACGCCCGCAGGCTGCTCACGGTCACCTCCAACCCCCCCTTGTTGGTTTTCGTGACCATACATTCGACCACATCGCCCATCGTCACTTGCGAGTAGTCGCCCCCCTGAATTTTCGCCGTTCCTCGCGGGCGGTTCGTCAGGATCAGACTTTCCTCTTCGTCAACACGATCGAAGACAACTTCAAGCGTGTCCCCTTCTTTGGGGAGATTCTTGGTGTCGAACTGACGTGCGGGGACGACACCGCTCAGACGCATTCCGAAGTCGAGGAAGATATTGTCTCCATGGACCGATTGCACCGTCCCGGTCAATTTCTGTCCTTGGCGAAGGGAATCAGGGTCGTTGCTGGTGGACTCGTCGGTCTGATCTCCGGTGCCTGCGAGATCCCCCGCTCCGATCGCCGCTTCAATCGCCGCCTCGATCGTCGCATCCAAGGATTCCGCCAGGGGAACAGCGATCGCTTCCTTGTCCTCGACTGGCGCGGACTCCATCTCCTCTGGCTTGATTCCAGAAACCGCTTTGGCAATTTCGGCTTCGATGTCGTCATCCGACTTCTTGGGGATGGCGACTGGCCCCGTCGGCTCGGGAATGTAGTTTTCCGAGGAGCCGTGTGTCGGAACGGGCCGAGCTTTGTCGTCCGAGACAGTCGGATTCAGCTGAATTTTCTTCTTGGCCTCCTCTGGCTGAGATGCGTCGCCCGCCTGTTCTGATAACGAGGCTTCCGCGGGCCGAACCTCGGCCGGTGTCGCCGCCGGTTCGACCGATGTCCCGCTAGCGACGGGTTTGTCAACCGGAGCCGCGGGTTCGCTCTGTGCCGCCGAGACAGACTCTTCCGAATGCGTTTCAGCAAGAGAAGGAGCGACGGTTGCTGGAGATTCGGTGGTCAACGCCTCACCGACCGGTGTTTCGGGCGGAGCCATTGGTTCCCCAGGAGCCGCCGTGTCCACGGCGGATTCTTCCGGTTTCGTCGTTTCCACAGCCGTCGTTTCGACCGCTGCTGGTTCGGGAACGGCAGGCGCCTCGGGAGATGCCGCGGCGGTTTCCGTATCAACCGGAGGAGCTTGAGAATCAGACGGGGAAACTTG
>JAGQQQ010000149.1 GCA_020426125.1 Planctomycetaceae bacterium | reverse complement strand
ATCGCATCGCCGCAGGGCCGAGACCGGCGATCGAGCCGAAGTTTCCCTGCTTGTCGATCAGGACCTCGCGCATCACCCAATCCTGGGCGAGACGAACGAGGGTGGGATAAATCACGCTTTCGCCGTGTGGATGGTAATTCCCTGAGGTATCGCCAGAGATCTTGGCACATTTGACACGGGCCGACGACGGGCCGAGATTCAGGTCGTTCATCGCGACCAAAATTCGCCGCTGGGCCGGTTTGAGGCCATCTCGCACATCGGGAAGAGCGCGGCTGACGATCACCGACATTGCGTAGGTGAGATAGCTTTGCTGCATCTCCTCGCGGATGTCGAGTTGTTCTATCCGTCCGGTGAGAGCGGGAAGTGAATCGCCTGCGGAATCTTCAAGGGGAGTATCGCCGTTGGACAAGGAAGTACCTTCCTGGAATGAACACCCCCAGCGCAGTTATAGGGCCATGCCAACCCATGCTCTGATTCGGGGGAGGAATCCCGGCGAAAGGGACCTCCGGAACCGCCTTGGTCCGTCTGATCTATGTTCGGAAGTCAAGAAATGACAACATCTTCCGATAATTCTTCGCCGGCAAAAAAACAGTTTCGATTATAACGGAATCGGCGACGATTCTCAATCAACCCAGGTAAGAAAACCCAACCACCTCAGATGGTCGCAAGCTCCTGAAAAATCGAGACTTACCTAGTGGAAAAGATTCCTTCCAGAACGGCCGTCGCGACCCCGGGAGTTCGCTCGGAAATCCGGACCGGAATCGAGTCCACAGTCAAACGCGGAATCACGAACTCATCCCCTGACACATTCTCGAAATGGAAGTGCCCCGAGACGATCCCTTCAACTGCGAGATCCTCCTCGGGAAGGGGAAGAATCTCGGACGCTCCTTGGGGGAGAAGTCCTGCTAAAACGGCCCCTTCCGGCACAATCCAGCCTGCGGTCGCAAACTTCAGATGCTCGTGCCAGGGTTCCAGCGCCACCCCCTCGGGAAGCCGGACAATGGCCCCAAACTCCGTCAAATCCAGCACGGTCTCGGCCCCCTGGAATGACAAGATTCCGGACTTTTTCCAGCCTCCCGCATCGCCGACCGTGACCACTGCGCCGCAATTGTGGAGTGTGCAGTGGTCCAAACGAATCGGGGCTTCCCATCCAGACGCCGCTCCCTGGTCCATTTCCACGAGTGAATCGAGGCGTCCTGCATAGACGTTGTCGAAGATGGCAACCGTGAGTGGACCGGAGATCCGCAAGCCCTCTCCGAGGCCCTTCATCAACACTTCCCGAACCAGGACACGTCCTTTCGGTTGGTCTTCGGACTCCTTGATCGTCCAGGAAATGGCGGTTTTGACTCCATAGGACGAATCATGATTGACAAACGAGCATCGCTGGACAATCAATTCGCGAGACTCGACATCGACAGCCAATTCCAAGGGACCGTCAGTCGACTGCGATGTCACGAATTGAATCCGGTCGAGTGTCACGCGATCGGCTCGCAATGGAATTGGCCCGTCTGACACATCGATCATCGCCATTCCGTTCTCGGGACCGGAGATCCTCAGTGTATCCGTCCCCTGCAATCGTGTCGCGCGGTAGACGGTGCCAGCCTGGAGTTGAACGGTTCCGCTCGCATCGACGTCTGGGAGAAACGCCAAGTCCGCTGATTCTCGCTTGGCCGAGACGACGGCCTTCGCCTTCGATTCCATGACATCTTCAATTGTGGGCGACCAATTCGAGGACGCGGAAAGCGTGGTTGCGGCGTCCGTCTTCTTCAATCTAGGAAGTCCCAAAGGAGACCGGTTCCACGCGAGGACAATCAGGATGGCAGTCATCAGCGCGGCTGTTGCCCAACGAGCGGCTTTTCCATTCGTCTGGGTCGCGGATGGAAACGGAGAGCGAGGGGCGGCAGACTCAAAAGTGTGGACAAAACGGCGAAGCACCTGGCGACTGCGAGTTCCTCCGTCTCGAAACGTCTCGGATAGGTCCGACCAACTGACGGGTCGGTGATGAGGTTCTCTTGAAGTCATCTGCCGGATCACGTCGGCCAATTCGTCGGAAACATTGTGTGAGAAGGTTCGTACGTCGGGAATTCCTTGGGAACGGTGTTCCGCAATCTTTCGAAGTGGTTCGTTTGAAAGAAATGGGGGGCGCCCCGATAAAAGTTGCCAGGCGACGCATCCGAGAGCATACATTTCCGATGAAGCGTCTGGACGCCGTCCCAACTCGAATAGTTCCGGCGAGACGGTATCGTGAGCTTGGCCTGGAAGCTTCGTGTGAATTGTGATTTGAGGAATCGCGGCGGACCGCACTCCGGAATTGACGAGTGAAAGTCGTCCTCCCCGGTCCAGCCAGAGATTATTCAGACGAAGGTCTCCATGCGGATTGGGGTGTTTCGAAAGAAGTTGAACCGCTTGGGACAAAAGGGTGCGCACGACCGGCTCCGGAAACCGCCCCCGTCGGATGAGAAAGTGAGAGAGGCTTTCTCCCAAGGCATACGGTAGGACGACATCGATCCAATCCGTCTGCTCAACGACCGCGAGGCATCCCGGGAGAGCGGCCAATTCGCTCGCGCAGTCTGAATTGGTGACGTGAGCCCGCGCAATACGGGAGATCAGCACCTTTCGTGGAGTGGCGATTTCACGGCCTTCGAACAGAGACAAGACCGGATCGTTTTGCCTGATCGAAGCCAAAACAAATCGGCCCCCGACATCGAGTTGGTCCCCTGCCCGTTGTTCAAGCACTTGAGCCTGAAACAGCGTCAAGACGCCGCGTTGCCTTAGTGCATCGATCCAAACGCCATCGTACGCCGGCAACCCTCCCGAGAGTCGACGGACAAGGCTCCGACAACGCTCCAGATCGCGATTATCGGCGATTCGATAGCGTCCGAGCATCTGGGTGAATTCGGAGGACGGGGGCTCCATTCCACTCTGTCCCATCAAGAGATTGAAGGCATTCTCAGTCGGAATAATCGCAGAATTCGCCGAACGGGAGCAATGGGGGTTTCGAGAAATCGTTCACCACCTGAGAAGATGGGATGACGAGGTAGATTCTCGCGGAGCTCTTCTGCTCTCAACTGATTTCAATCGCGACGCCCCTACGATCCGTCCCCCCGATAACCGAAGAGAGATGTGGGGAAGTCGCAGAGCTGTTCTGCGCAAGAACCATTCGCCGTCTCCCATTCGTTGTGTCACCATGCGATTCCTGGTCGGACTTTTTGTGATCTGCCTGTGCGGCTGTCAGTGTGGGAAATGGGGCTGTCCGTCCCCCTGTGGTCCCTGCGGAAAGTCCGTCCCCGGATTAAACGGAGAACTCGTGTGTTGCGAGGGGAATGCCCATCACTGGCGGTGGATCGATAAGACCAAAACGAAGTCGAATGCGAGGAAACTCGCCGCGCGAGAGCTGAAGAAACTCCAGCGTTCCTGTATCACTTGTGACTTCCGATATGGGTATGAGCAGGCGTTTGTCGACATCGCACTCGGAGCATGCGGGGATGTTCCTCCTTTGCCTCCGGCTTTGTATTGGAAAGAGGAAAACAGAACGGCATTCGGCCACCAGCGAGCCCAAGAATGGTTCGCAGGCTATGCCGCGGGATCGTCGCGGGCGAAGCACTTTTACGAACCCTATAACGAAGTGGCCGCGATCGCATCTCTTGATGGGGACTGCCCCTGAGAGAGTCAGGCCTGACCAGCCTGGGGAATGGGTTGGTCGTTGATGTCAGAATTCACGGACAACGGATGTCCACGCCAGACAATCGAGAGAATGCCATGGAAGGCAGCATGATCATTCAACATTCCGATTCGTTTGCGACGCTGTCGCGGAGAAACTCGATTCGCTGCGTCTGGGCTGGCCTGTTGGCGTGTGTGCTCTTCGCCCCTGGATGCTCGGCACTCAAGCCGGTACGGGGCGTGCCGGCTGCCTATCTTCCCGACCAGTTTCATGGTCCTTCACGGAACAATCAGCGGACAATTGACTTGAGCCTGCTGGTCCGCCCGCCAGTGGATCAGCACCGCGTCGCGGCCGGTGACGTCTTGTCGATCTACATTCCCGGAGTCCTCGGGCATCAGGCTGTCGATATCAACTCGCCAGGGGTCGAGCCGCCTATACTCTCCTCCTACTACTCGGATGATCCCCCCACCTTGGGCTATCCGATCACGGTCCGCGATGACCACACGATCGCCTTGCCGCAACTGCCTCCACTCAACGTTTACAACCTGACATTGCATCAGGTCGAGCAACGGCTTCGCCGCGCCTACACGGAAGAATACAATATTCTCCAGCCGCATCAGGCGATGGTCCTCGTCAGCCTCTATCGCCCCAGAGTGCATCGCATCCTTGTTGTCCGCCAGGAGACCAGCAACGAATTGTCGCAGGGAAGTGGACCCGGGACCGTCAATATCGGGGTTTCCAAAAAGGGGACCGCCCGCACCGTGACCCTCCGGGCTTACGAGAATGACGTGTTGCACGCCCTCGCCCAGGCGGAGGGAGTCGACGGACTCCCCGGTCTCGACGCGGAGAATACAATCTACATCATTCGCCGCCGTCAACAGGTCTCCGGATGGGTGGACCAACCGCAGAACCAGGTGCCAGAATCCTGGCCATCTGGTATGCCTGGGACGCCGATGTCCGCGCCGCCAATGTCTGCTCCGCCATATGCTCCCCATCCGGAACCGACTCCTGCCTGGTCAACGAGTCAGACGGAGTCTTCCGATTCCGGCATTCAACTGGTCAGCCATCAATCCCCGAGCGATCCCTTTGGCGGATATCGTGGCAGCAGCATGCCAGTCACCACGGGAGTCCCGCAGCACTCGACCGCCACGCCTCCGCTACGTACTTCGCCGGCGAGGATGCCCACGCCACAGCCGCCGACCGTGGCGACGCCCTCTCCTCGCGGACCACAAAACGCGATGATGATGCAGACATCTTCCCGATACGGCACTCCAGTCAATCGGGCGTCCGTGTCAGCCATGCCGGTCTCACAAGAGCCGTCTCAGCCCCCAAGACCGAGTCCCACGGCAAAGGCCCGTCCGACGTCCATGACATCGACCGTTCCCGTTTCGATGCCGAATTCGCAACCGTTTCATCCGTCAGCCGCGCCCAGTCAGACCTATGGCTACCCGACGTCCGGACCAGGGATGATGGCTCCTCCCGCGCAGTCCGATCCCACAATGGCTCCCCCCGAGGGAGAAATCGCCTGGGGACCGATGCTGAATGGTTTTGACCCGACCATCGACAACCCGAATGTGGTCAAGATTCCCGTTCGGCTCAGCCCAGGCGAGCAACCGCACTTCACCTCCGCCGACATTACGTTATACGATGGCGACATCGTCTTTATCGAATCCCGAGAAACGGAAGTCTTCTACACGGGCGGTCTCCTCGGCGGGGGACAATATACATTGCCACGTGACTACGATCTCCGCGTTCTGGAAGCGGTTTCGATCGCCGAAGGGCGCAACACCTCGGGCGGACAAGCGGCCCGATCCATCGGGGGAATCTCCGCTCTCAATCAGGACGTCTCGATCAGTGCCAGCCGCTTGGCGATTCTGCGAACTCTCCCCAATGGCCAGCGGATTACCGTGGAAGTCGACCTCAAGAAGGCGATGCGTTACAAGGAAGAGAACATCCTCGTCCAGCCTGGCGACATGCTGATTCTGGAATACACCTTCCCCGAAGCGGTCGCCGCGTTCACGCAACGCTTCCTGCTCGAAGGAGCCCTCATCGGCATCGCCACCAGCACCTTCACCGGCGGCGGGGGCGGAGGAGGCTAAGATCGCAGTTGTCTGGCGAGCGGGGGGCGTCTGCCCCCTGATCCTCGTTGAAGAGAGAAACGGGATTGCGAATGCGCCTATCCTGACAAAACATTTCGCGAGTTCTCGCTGCCCAACCGACGAATCGCCTCTAACAACTTCCGGCAATGTGACTCGTCCGTAAGCGGGTTCATCACGCAAACTCGCAGGGCTCCGATGCCGTCGAGATTTGTCTGCACGATGTAAAACTCACCCGACTCGATCAACTGCCTTCGGATTCGCCGATTCAATTCGCCGATCTCGGCCTTCGTCCAGTTTTCGTGATTCTTGGGGAGATACCGGAACACGACGATGTTGCACTCAGGATCGTGCAACGTTTCAAAGTCGTCGGCCAGACGGAGCATTTCGTGGAGTCGAGCGGCAGTCTCAAAGGTGACATCGATCATGTCTCGGAATAACGTGGGACCAAACAGGGCCCACGTTCCCCAGAGACCATAGACGGCGGCCCGCTTCGTACATTCCAGCGTGGCCGTTCCACTGTCGTACTCGGCCATCCCCGGGGCGGAGGGATCGAACAGATAGGGAGCCTCCTGGCGAAAGGTCTCGAAGCGGTGCTGGCCATCCTTGTAAAATACAAACGCACACAGGGCAGGGACGAACAACGTCTTGTGGGCATCGCAAATCAAGCTGTCAGCTCGCTCAATGCCCTCAATCAGGTGGCGGTGCTTTTCACTGAAGGCAACCGCCCCGCCGTGCGCCGCGTCGACGTGCAACCAGACGCCATGTTTCTCACAGACATCCGCGACCTCGTTGAGCGGATCGAACGCCCCAATCGGTGTCGCACACGCGGAAGCGGAGACGGCCACAATCGGCGTTTGATCCTTACGAAGGGATGTCAGCATCGCATCCAACTCTCGCGGATTCATCCGACGTCGGCCATCCAACGGGACCTTGAGAACCTGCTTTGTTCCCAGTCCGAGAATTCCCGCTGACCGAGCAATGCAGTAATGCGAGTCCGCTTGAGCCAGGAGGACGGGCGGTCGCGATGATCCCGCGAGTCCTTGTTCCCAGACATCGCGGAGCATGACGTTGCGCGCGGTGAGAAGCGCGGTTAAGTTTGCGAGGGAGCCACCGTGGGTGACGATTCCCCAGAACCGACCCGCTTCCAGTCCCAGCTGCGCCCCCAACTTCTCGATCAACGCTCTTTCGATGGCCGTCGCCCAAGGGCCCATCTCATAGACAGCCATCACCTGATTGGTGATCGAACCAATCGCATCGAACAGCCCCGCGATCGGCACCGGAGCCGGGACTTGGTGTCCGATGTATTTGGGGTTATGAAGATTGTGACCGCGAGCCAGGGCTCCGCTGACTAGTTGTTGAAATCGCTCGACAAGCGACTCGGTCGACGTCGGCAGGTTGGCCGTCAGCGATCCCCTCGCGACTGCCACATTGGTTTCGGGAGAATGCCAGTTCAGAACGGTCGACTCCCCGGACGTCGTCGCTTCCGCTTGTTGGAAGAGCCGAGCAATCAGCGCATGCCCCATCGCCTCGAAAAGCTTCGGATCAAACGCCGCCTGAATTCGTTGGCGCAAGCCTGACAACGGATCCTCGGAATCGTCCACTGCTCACTCCTTCTCCGGATTTCGCCAGCAGCGCTGCGAGCGCGTCAACAACTCATGCGCCGCCTTCGGCCCCCAAGTTCCAGCGGGATACAACTCGGGACGATGGTCCCGTTTTGACCACCGTTCCAGGACCGGATCCAGAAACTGCCACGCAGCCTCTAACTCGTCCGCGCGTGTGAACAAAGTCGAGTCCCCGCGAATCACATCCAGCAGCAGCCGTTCATAGGCCTCGGGCAAGGGGAGATCAAACGACTCGTTGAAGTCGAAATCCATGTCCACCGGTTGCACCTGATACTGCATCCCTGGACGCTTCGCGGAGAAGGAGATCGAGATCGATTCCTGTGGCTGAATGCGAAAGATGAGATGGTTCGGATGGGTGCCAACGAAGTCGCACATATCTCCTTCACACTCCACTGTGCGAAACAACTGCAGTGGAGGCAACTTGAATTGAACGGCGATCTCGGTCACCCGGGCGGGGAGCCGCTTCCCCGTTCGCAGATAAAACGGAACGCCGGCCCATCTCCAGTTGTCGATTCGGCACCGCATCGCGACGAATGTCTCCGTTCTTGAATCGGGATCGATCCGGTCCTCGTCAAGATAGGCACGCACCTTTTCTCCGTTCATCGAACTGGCCGCGTATTGTCCGGCGATCGCCCATTCATCGACGGCACCATCCCAACCCGGGCGGAGGGCATTGATCACCTTGAGCTTTTCATCGCGAATGCGTTCACCGTCGAACAGCGCGGGCGGTTCCATCGCGATCAGACACAACAGTTGCAGCACATGATTCTGCAACACGTCCCGCAGGGCGCCCGACTTGTCGTAATACCCGCCGCGGCCCCCTTCGATCCCCTGTGTTTCAGCAACGGTGATCTGCACGTTGTCGACATGTGTGCGATTGAGGAGTGGTTCGAAGATCTCGTTCCCGAAGCGAAACAGCAGGATATTCTGAACGGTTTC
>JAGQQQ010000148.1 GCA_020426125.1 Planctomycetaceae bacterium | reverse complement strand
CGTCCGTGAAGATGAACAGAATGTTCGGTCGGCTCTCAGCCGCGAACGCTATGCCACTCAACGCAAAGCCAACGATCGCGGTAAGACAAGAAATTCGAGACATCAGATCGCCAGAATGAAGATAGAAAATGAAATGGAAGTTCGAGTGAGGCCGAGAGGAAGGCCGCGACGGTGAAAACGCCAACGACGATCATGGAGTCTCCCCTCGTCAACGTCAAGCTTCTGACACTGCTCGGATCGGGAATCCATGTCTCTCCCTGACGATCTGAACAATGATGGAATCCGGGGCCGCGCCGGAAAAATCGAGTGGAATTCACAACCTGGAATCTCTTGAATTTGGTGATTCAAGCCGCTATCGTTCCCGACTTTCCCCGAATCTCCCCCACTTCCATGGCCCAAGATCCGAGTCACTGTCGGGCGAGAGACTGTGATCTGGGGTTTGCGTTTTCGATTTGGAATTGAAGTTTCGATGTCAACAATTGAGAAAATTGCGGGGCAAACCCGGACGAAGTTCGGGTCAACCGCCAGCCGACGGCTCCGGGCCGAAGGTCGAGTTCCAGCCATCCTTTACGGCCACAAGGAAGAGCCCCAAGCCCTGTCTTTGCAGGCTGATGAAGCAGAAGAGATGGCCCGGACCGTGACGCGAGTGCTCGACCTGGATCTCGATGGGAATCTCCAGAAGGTGCTTGTCAAGAAAGTCCAATGGGACACGTTCAGCCGTGATATTATCCATGTCGACTTGATGCGAGTCGATGCGAACGAACGGATTCACGCTCAGGTTCCGGTTGTGACTCGTGGATCGTCTCCCGGTGTTGCGGCCGGGGGGGTGTTGGATCAGCACCTGCACTCTTTGGATGTCGAGTGTCTGGCTGTCGAAATGCCCGACCATATTGTCGTGAAGATCGGCGCGCTGCAGATGGGGGACGTCGTTCATGTAAAAGAAATCACCGATCTTCCGCGGGGCGTGACCATCCTGACGCAGGAAGACCTTGTTGTTTTCCAGGTCCTCGACCCAGACAAGGTGCAAATGGCAGGGGAACCGGAAGGCGAAGAGGCTTCTCCGTCAGAACCTGAGATTGTTGGAGAAGGGGCCAACGATTCGGAAGATGGGGATTCCTAGTGCAGCCAACCTGGAAAAACGGGTTGATGAACTGTTAGCGAGCAGGCCAACGAACCTGCGGATCGACTTTGGGAACCTGTCAAATCCGAGTGGGTGTACCACGAGTAGACTGGACTTTCCCAGCTGGCGAGAGTTGCATTCGACCTTGTTTGAGATTTGTCGAATTCCCCCCGCTCTCAGGTTGTCAGATGTTTGAAAGAACAAATATGGCAATGGGAGGGGGCTTGTGAAGGTGGTTGTCGGCTTGGGAAATCCAGGTCGGAAGTATGCGGGAACCCGGCATAACGTCGGGTTTGACGTGCTCCAGGAACTCGCCAACCGGCACGGAGCATCCGGTTGTTGGACGTCCGCTTTCGATGCGGAGACGGCAGTCCTCCACATCGGCGGACAGAAGGTCCTCTTGGTTGCCCCGCAGACATTTATGAATTTGAGTGGACGCACCGTTCAGCGAGTGGTCAGCTTTTATAAAGTTGACTTGGACGGGTTGATGGTCATTAGTGATGACCTTAACCTGCCAACCGGACAACTTCGCATCCGTCGAAATGGGTCCGCCGGTGGACAAAAGGGCTTACAAAGTATTATCCAGTTGTTGGGAACGGACCAGTTTCCTCGGCTGAGAATGGGTATTGGACGCCCAGCCTTTGGTGGAGATGCGGCGAACTATGTTCTCCAACGTTTCTCCTCAGGCGAACGTGAAATGATTGATGAAGCGGTCGCCCGCGCCGCGTCCGCCGTTGAGCTGTGGACAACAGAGGGAATTGACGTCACAATGAACCGTTTCAATCGTCAGGAAAGCGATTGACTCGCTGACAAGATGACGTGTCGGCGATTGCCCTTTCCCATTGTGGTGTCGGGCATTCCCAAACTTCGAAGATTTCAGAGAATTATCGATTATCAAGTTTTGATGGGGTGACACTTGGCGTTGCGGCATTACGAAGGCATGTTTGTCCTGGATAGCGGGAAATACGCGCAGAATCCCCAGGGCACAGAGCAAGCGGTTCTTGATTTCCTGGAAAAATGTGGAGCGGAGTTGGTTGTCAACACTCCCTGGCAGGAAGGCAAGCTGGCTTATGAGATGGATGGGCACAAGAAAGGCCTGCACTATCTCACATACTTCAAGATGGATGGCTCGAAAGTCACTGAATTGAACCGGATGTGCAAGCTGAGCGATACCGTGGTTCGCGTTCTCATCCTGGAACACGAACCGAAGCTGTTCAACCTGATGATTGACCATCTGTCGAATCGTGATGAGTCTGAAGAGGAATCGAAGGAACAACCTGCGGAAGCCTCGGCGTAAACGATGGAACGGTCCCGGTGCGGAGACATATGACCCGCGTTGTCCTGGGCGGAATAGGAAAGAAGGATGGCCAGTTTCAACAAAGTCATTTTGATGGGGAACCTGACTCGTGACCCGGAAGTCAAATATACGACCGGAGGAACGGCCGTTGCCGAAATTGGTCTGGCAGTCAATCGAACTTGGTGGGATAAACAGGCCAACCAACGGAAAGAAGAAACCACGTTCGTCGATGTCACTCTCTGGGGGCGGACTGCGGAAGTCGCGGGAGAGTATCTGTCCAAGGGGCGTCCCGTTTTGATTGAAGGCCGCCTGCAACTCGACAGCTGGGACGATCGGGAAACTGGCAAAAAGCGTTCCAAGTTGCGGGTTGTCGGTGAGAACATGACGATGTTGAGCGGTCGTGGCGACGGTGGGTCGGGCGGTGGCTCCGGAGGAGGGGGGAGCGGTGGCTCCTACAATCGCCAATCAAGCGGAGGTTCCTCGTCCTACGACGACGGCCCATCCCGAGATCCCGTCGACTCCTTCTATGATGACGAACCCTCCGGCGGCGGAGGAGAGGACGTTCCCTTTTAGATCGGTAGGGCGTTTTTCGTTCCTGCTTTTATCTGACTACACTCCTGCCTGAACATCACACTTTCCTGAAACAGTCCTCCTGCCACAAATGTCGGCGGGATTCAATAGGGCCGGTTTATCGGCCAACCGAGGAGACAAACGATGGTCGTACGTAGTAAAAGAGCCCAGCGGATTCGTTCCAAGGACCGCAAAGGGGGTGTCGAGATCCTGCTCGCTGAGAACGTCGAGAATCTCGGGCAGCAAGGGGAGATCGTCCGCGTCAAACCAGGTTACGCTCGCAACTATCTCGTTCCGATGGGCTTGGCGACTGTCGCCACCGAAGCCAACAAACGGATGGTCGAGAACCACAAGAAACGCCAGGAAGCCGCCCAAGCGGCCCGCTTGAAGGAAATCAAGCAGCTGGCCGACAAGATCAAGAACTACAGCGTCACCCTGGAAGCCAACGCGACGGACGATGGTCAGCTCTATGGTTCCATCGTTCAGGCCGACATCAGCAAAGCCTTGGTGAAAGCTGGCTACGATGTCCAGCCGAATCACCTGAAGATGGAAGGTCCCATCAAGTCGCTGGGGATGTACACGATCCCCGTGCAACTGCATTCCGATATTTCCACCGAAGTCAAAGTTTGGGTCGTTCCGACCGCTTCCATTAAGTAGCAGTTGCAAAGTCTTTGACTCGAAACTGTTCGGATGTTGATCCTAGATCTTCGATCCCTCTGCATTCCGCAGAGGGATTTCTCTTTTCGGGCATGGTACAATGTGGCCTTCGGGCGAGGTCGAGGCCATCTCTCCGCGACAGGCTTCATCGTTTCCGACCGCCCGCTTTCAGTGATCCCTTTCAGCCCGAGAGGTTGGAGCGATGCAATCACGGACGTCCTCTCCCATGGAACAATCCACTGCTGTCGACCCACGCACAAAACTCCCCCCGCAAGATCTGGACGCGGAGAAAAGTGTTCTCGGCTGTCTGCTGTTATCGAGCGAGGCGTACGATGAAGTCATCCAGAGACTCCATCCTGACTGCTTCTACGGCGACAACAACAAGCGAATCTTCCAGTGCATCCGCGACATGTACGAAGAAGGTCTACGGGCGATTGATGTCGTCACCCTGGCCAACCAACTGCGAAAGAAGGGAGACTTCGCCGAGGTCGGTGGCGCCGCGTACCTCAACGAGATCATGGCCGCCGTCCCTCACGCCGCACACGCCGACTACTACGCAAAGATCATTCGCGAAAAGTGGATTCAACGGGCGATTATCGAAGCTTGTGAACGAACGCTACGCGAAGCATACGACGAAACGACCGAACTTGAAGAACTCCTGGGAATGGCCGAGAAACGGATTTTTGGCATCCTGGAAAATCAAGAAGACGTCGATTGGATTTTCATCGATGACATTCTCGACGCCGCATTTCAGCGAATCTTCGAGCGGATGGATCAGGAAGACACCATCACGGGTCTGCACACCGGTTCCTACGGCCTCGACGACTATACGGGAGGTTTCCAGCCCACGGAACTCATCGTCCTGGCCGCCCGTCCAAGTATGGGCAAAACCGCTCTGGTTTGTAACTTCGCGATGGCTGCCGCCCGGGCCAATAAAGGAGTGCTGCTGTTCAGCCTCGAACAGTCCAAACTCGAACTGGCCGAGCGTCTCTTGTGTATCCACGCGAAGATCAGTGGTCATAAGCTCCGTAAAGGAGAACTCGACGAATTTGAGCAGGCCACACTGGATGAGTCATCAATCGAGATGCGGAAGTACCCCATCTACATCGACGATACAGCCGGGCGGACAATGTCCCAGATCGCGGCGATCGCCCGTCGTCTTAAACGTCGCGGAAACCTGGAAATCGTGATTATCGATTACCTACAGCTCATTGAATCGGAAGACCGCAATATCTCTCGTGAACAGCAGATTTCGTCCATCACCCGGCGTCTGAAATTCCTTGCCAAGGACCTCGACATCCCAGTCATTGCCCTTGCCCAGTTGAACCGGGGCGTTGAGCAACGGGAAGACAAACGCCCGAGACTTTCCGACTTACGGGAGTCAGGGGCGATCGAACAAGACGCGGATATCGTCATGTTTCTCCATCGCCCGGAAGCGTATGACCCGGAGGACCGCCCAGGCGAAGCCGACCTGATCGTCGCCAAGAACCGGCATGGCCCGATTGGCACCGTCGATCTCGTCTGGCGTCGCGAGATGTTGACCTTCGGCGACCGCAGCCCGATCGCCATCGACCCGACGGAATGATCCACAGCCCGGGACAAATGTCTCGGGCTCATTTTTTTCCGAAGGTCCGCTGCCAGAACAACTGCCATCCTGCCCGAAGGAGTTGTCCCTTGGACACGGTTGGCCGCGTCCGCAAGACGTTGTAGTCGATCCGTTCGATCTCGCGGAGAATGACCCGCCCTCCTGCGAGGACAACACCAATTTCGAGGCCGATCCGCCCCGGCAGTCGACGGGGTAACTCCTGCCCGGCGTCAAAGTAACTTCGTGTCCGCTCGATCTGAAAGATCATCAGATCCCGAAAGCGGTCATCGAAAGTCCGCGCCGCGAGTTCCTCCTCCGAATAGGCGAAGCGTCGGAGATCCTCCTGGGGAAGGTACACTCGGCCGATCTCCAGATCCCGAGAAACATCCTGCCAGAAGTTGGCGAGTTGAAGGCCGGTGCAGATCGCATCGGACCACTGGACTTGCTCACCCTGATTTTGCTCCATCAGGAATAACACGATCCGACCTACGGGATTGGCGCTCCGTTGGCAATAATTCTCCAACTCCGCGAAGGTCTCGTATCGCGTCTGCCGTTGATCCTGCTCGAATGCGGAGATCAAATCGGCAAACGGCCCTTCAGGAATTCCAAACCGCTCGATCGTCGGCCGCAATGCCACAAAAACCGGATGCCGGACTTCTCCGGTATAGCAACGAGCGAGTTCCGTCCGCCACCAATCGAGAAGGATCAGTGACCGGACCGGGTCGCCAGTTTCGTCACCCAAGTCATCAGACCACCGGCAGAAGGCATACACGTTATAGAAGTGCTGCCGCAAGGGAGCCGGGACGAGCCAGCTTGCCACCGGAAAATTCTCATAATGCCCTACAGCCAGACGTCGACAGTACGCTTCTGCCTCAGGAAGAGAGACGGGTGGTCCGCTGGTCTGGGGACCATACTTCGCGAGGTCTTCAATGACGGTCGACATCGCGTAAACCTCGCTCCGGCCCATCCAAGAGAACGCACACCCATGGTCGCACGAAAAAAGGACGCCCAAAAAGCGTCCTTTGAAATCTCGACAGTGGACATCCGCCCACTCACATCTTCACGCTTATGTCTTGATGTGCTTTCGCTTTGCGCGGCGGGCTTGAGCGCTGCACGGACGTTTGCCGTGATTGGCTTTCTTCAACTTACGACGAGTCTTGGACATCGAAAAACCTCACATTCGAAATCGGTCGACAGGCAATGTCGAACCGCAACAACTTAGGGGTAATCAAGGATCGGGAATTTTAGCGACCGATCGTGCGAAAAAAAAGCCATTTTTCCGAAGTTTGAACGGCCAATTCATCGTCGATCTGAGCGAAATCCGACCATTCGCAACGGTGAAGTGGGGGCCCAAAGATTAATTTGTTACGATCGCGCGTTCCTGTCGGAGGGGGCCTGTGAGCTGGTAAGCCCTGGGTTGGAGCGGGATGAACACTTTCCCCGATGATCGATCAAAAGAAACTCTCGCATGATACGCCGAGCACTCGCCGGAGTTCTGCTTCTACTGATCCTGCTGGCCGGACTCTGGTACAGCCAGGGGCAATCGGAGCCCCGGAGGATTTCTGGATTTATCGAAGCGGATGACCTTCGTCTCGGGTCACGCGTGGGGGGACGAGTGGCCAAGGTTCACGTCGCCGAAGGGGAGGAGGTGAAGTCCCATCACGTCCTCGTCGAGTTGGAGCCCTATGACTTGCTCCAGAAACGGGCACAAGCGGAAGCGAGCAACAGTCAACTCACCGCCCAACACCAAAAGTTGGTGGACGGCTATCGCGAGGAGGAAATCGGCCAGGCGGAAGCACGCGTCGAGGCGGCTCAAGCGAACCTGCTGAAACTGAGAAATGGGCCGCGGGAGCAGGAAATTGAAATGGCCCAGGCGCAGGTCAAACTTGCTGATGCCGAATTGGAGCTTGCTGACGAGGTCTACGATCGGACCATCAAACTTCAGGAGAAAGGAGCCGAAACGGCTGAGGCGGTGGACCGGGCCATCAAAGAGAAACGGGCCGCCGAAGAGCGGCTCACCAGTGCCAAAGAAGCGTTGGAACTCCTGCAAGAGGGGACTCGCCCCGAGGAGATTTCCGCCGCCGCCGCTCAACTTCGCGAAGCGGAGCAAGCCTTGAAGTTACTCAAGAACGGCTACCGGCAAGAGGAAATCGACGAAGCTTACTTCGCGAAACGGGGCGCGGAAAGCGCCTTGGCCGCAATCGACATACAGTTGGAAGAACTTAAAGTCAGAGCCCCGACAGACGGCACCGTCGAAGCGATCGATCTTCGGCCCGGGGATTTGGTGATGGCGAATGCTCCCGTGGTTTCGATGGTCGATCTCAGCCGCCTTTGGGTCAGGGCCTATCTCCCCGAGGACGAAATGGACGTCCGACTCGGAACCAAGTTTCCCGTGACCGTTGACAGCTATCCGGGGGAAACCTTCACGGGAGAGGTCACTTTCATTGCGCGGCAGGCGGAGTTCACTCCGGGGAACGTGCAGACGCCGGAAGAACGTTCGAAGCAGGTCTTTCGGATCAAGGTCCACCTTCTCGATGGACTCGACCGCCTCCGCCCCGGCATGGCGGCCGACATCTGGTTGGATGATCCGCGATGAGCGAGCCGGTGATTGACGTCCGCAATCTCTCGCGGCGATTCGGCGACTTCGTTGCCGTGGACGATGTTAACTTTCAGGTCCAGCGGGGAGAGATTTTCGGGTTGCTCGGCCCAAACGGCAGCGGCAAATCGACGACCATCCGGATGCTCTGCGGTGTGCTCCCGCCCTCCTCGGGTACCGCGGAGATCCTCGGTGTCGACGTCGCGACAGACGCGGAACGGGTGAAACCCCGTTTCGGATATATGTCGCAGAGTTTCAGTTTGTATACCGATCTGACCGTTTTGGAAAATCTTCACTTTTATGGACGAATCTACGGCCTCTCCCCAGAGCGACTTGATCAGCGGACGGCGGCTGTTCTGGAACTGACGAGTCTCGATGATCGAGCCCATCAACTCGCCGCCACGCTTTCAGGAGGATGGAAACAACGGCTGGCGCTCGCGTGCGCATTGATCCACGAACCGGCTCTGTTGTACCTCGATGAACCAACGGCGGGGATCGACCCCGTCGCGCGACGCGACCTGTGGGATCTGCTCTTTCAACTGGCCGGAGAAGGGGTGACGCTGCTGGTCACCACCCACTACATGGACGAAGCGGAACGCTGTTCAAAGGTGGCCTACCTTCACAGTGGCCGCATCGTGGTGTGTGGGGATCCGGATGATCTCAAGAGTTTGGACGAGGTGACGCCGCCGGGAACGCGGCGCTGGGAACTGACGGCCGACCACCCTGCCGAGCAGTTCGCGATGCTGCGAAATCAGCCCGATATTCTTGATGCCACCTTCTTCGGGGATTCCCTGCACATCCTGGCTCGGGATTCGTTGGATGAGTCGGCGCTCCGAGCGATGACTCAGAATCGAGCGCAGGAATTCCGGCCCATCTCCGCCTCTTTGGAAGATGTGTTTGTGATGATGACACGGCGGCTCGCGGAAGGGAAACTTCAAGGAGAGCTTCCCGTCGTCGTCGACCAGGACGATACCTCAGCGAGCAGAACCGAACCTGCCAACAACGAAGAAACACCGACATCGACGACGGATGCAGGCCCCGTCAAACCAAGTGCTCCTCCAAAGACGAGCGGCGCGGCGAAGCGACGTCCCCTGGCAGGTTGCCTCGCCATCCTGCTCAAGGAGTTTTCGCACATCCGTCGGCAACCATCGACGATTGTGTTCATGCTGGTTGTTCCAGTCATGCAGACACTGATCTTCGGATATGCGATCGACACCGAGATCGAGAACATTCCGACTGTCGTTTACGACCTCGATGGCCGCCAGGCCGCCCGCGAACTCCGAGACTCGTTCGCCAACACCCGCACGTTTCGCATCATCGAACGTGTCACCGATGAGTCCTCATTCCAAAGTGCTCTCGTCTCGGGACGTGCCAAGGTGGGGGTCCGCATCCCTCCCGATTTCAGCGACCGGTTGTTGAATCAGGAGCAGTCACAGATCCAGGTCTTGATCGATGGCAGTGACTCTCAAGTCGCGATGGTGGCCTTGAACACCACCAACCTGCTAGGAGTCGTCCTCTCACAGAACCGGGTGCGTCCTTTTGTGGAAGGGCTTCCGGCGGTGCCGTCTCGGGATGCGTTGGGGCAGCCCGCGATGCCGATCGAGATGCGGCCCCGGCTGCTCTACAACCCGAACCTGGAGAGTTCCCATTTCTTCGTTCCCGGCCTTGTCGGGATCATTCTGCAATTGGTGACGCTTTTTCTCACGTCGTTCGCCATTGTCCGCGAACGGGAGCGCGGCACCCTCGAACAGTTGTTCGTTACCCCTGTGAGCCGCGGGGGAATCCTGCTCGGGAAACTGTTCCCCTACGCGGCGGTCGGCTTCCTCGAAGTGCTGATCGTGCTCACGGTCATGGTCAATATCTTCGGCGTTCCCATCCGCGGAGATCTGACGGTGCTGCTGTTACTCTCGCTGTTATTCCTGGTGTGTGGCCTGGGGCTGGGTCTGCTGGTCTCCACGCTCGCCAAAACGCAAGTTGCCGCGATTCAGTTCGCGTTCCTGATCATGCTGCCGTCGGTTCTTCTCTCTGGCTTCATGTTCCCTCGTAGCGAGATGCCCGCTCCCATCTTTTTCGTGACGCATGGGATTCCCGTCACCTACTATCTGGAAATCCTGCGTGGCGTGATCTTACGCGGTGCGGGCTTTCAGGACTTGTTGCCGCACGTGTTCGGTCTCGCGGCGTGTACGCTGCTGGTCTTTGCGATCAGCCTGGCCAAGTTCCGGAAGCAATTGGTGTAATCCTTTGCGGATAACGGCAGTCGTTCCTGCCGTTTCATCAGCCAAACAGTTTCACAAGTTCCGGGATGACTCGCTCAAAGGCCCGCGCCCGGTGGCTGAGGTGCTGCTTCACAAGGGGACTCAACTGGCCGAATGTCTGGTGATATTCGCGAATCAAAAAGTGAGGATCATATCCGAAGCCGTTCTCCCCGCGTGGTTCATCAATGATGCGCCCGCGACAGGTGGCCTCAACGTTCAGTCTGATATTCCCCTGCGGATCGGCGACAGCGACATGGCACACGTACTCGGCCCCCCGTTTTACCGCAGGAATTCCACTCAATTCGGAAATGAGTTTGGCATTGTTGGCAGCGTCAGTTGCATCGGGGCCACTAAACCGGGCCGAGTAGATCCCCGGTGCCCCTTTTAGCGCATCCACCCGGAGCCCACTGTCCTCCCCGATCGTCCAATGTCCGAGCGTGACGGCCGTCTGGGTCGCCTTCTTCTCGGCATTGGCCTGGAAGGTCTCTCCGTCCTCCTCGACCTCGCGAGCTTCCGGAAAGTCGGCGACGGACTTCAGCGCAATCCCCACCGGGGCCAGGAGCGCTCGAATCTCCGCACTCTTTTTCACATTGCGACTCGCGAGCACGACAAGGGGAGTTTTTGACATCCCAGTTTCCCTTTTCTTTTCACTACAAAAACTGCGCTTGGATTCTAGCGGAGATCCAACTGGCAAATGGAGACGCCCCTGTATCTTCAATCCTTGGGAGGCCGTTCCATTGAGAAAGCGACAACGATTTGGCTAATCTCAGACAGAATTCTTGCCAGATCCGTGACGAATAGGAACTCCAAGGCGAGTGTTTCCCCATCGACTTTCACGAGAACTTCGTGTTGGTGAGGAGGATCGAAGAGGTAAAACAAGTGACCCGCTTTGGCGTCTGCTAAACTCACCAAAATCCAACGAACAGGAAATTGACCCGGCTCGATGGGGGCCTCAAAGTTGTTCATTTCGGTTTGGCGGAACGGAGTACAATCCTGCTCAGAAAATCAGGGAGTCGACATGCGATCAGAGGCGAGCATTGAGATTCAGGGCCCGATTGACGAGATATTCCGAATAACCACGGAAGATGTCGCTGCATGGAGCCGGACCGTCATCGAGGACAAAGTGATTGAAGAACATCCTGGCGTTGTCGGGACGAAATTTCACGTCGTAACCCAGGAAAATGATCAAAGGATGGAGTTTGAAGGAGTCGTTACGCGCTTTGAACCTCCTCTGGCTCATGGTTCCTTCCTCACTGGCAAGCTCTTTGATATCGACGTTGCCTACCTCTTTGAGGAACTGAGCCCCGATCAGACGCGCGTTCATCAGATTTCAGAGGTTCACGGAAAAGGCTGGTTTCGGTTGCTTTTGAAAGTCGTGAAATTCTTCGCCGCCGATGCGGGCAATGGTGCCGCGTTGGAGGAACTGCGACGTCTCAAGTCGTACTGTGAACGACAGCCATCGGAAAAGGGAGAGGTGAGTTCCTCGGCTCATGACTCTGAGTGAGCGGCTTCCAATCCTAGAATTCCAAGTGCCGCGTAGACTTTCGGATCAATACATGTGCGTCGCGTCTGCTTCCTGGTGAGCCAGGCGCCAATCTTTGCCAAGGGGACGACATGGACTCGAATGTCTTCCGTGTGATCGCCCCCGCCTGCGGAGACACGCTGGCAGTTCACGGCCCGGAAAAAAGCCACCATCTCGGTGACCATCCCCGCCGATGTTGGGCCGGTGAAGATGTGCCAAAACTCATCGGCATGAAACCCCGTCTCCTCCTCCAGTTCCCGTCGGGCGGCCTGTTCAAACGCCTCACTCTCCTCGCCGGAAACATCCCCCGCCAAACCAGCGGCGAGGTCCACAACCTTTCTCTTGACTGGCACACGTGACTGCTCAGTCAGAATCAGTTCATCGTCGGCCGTCGTCGCGACAATCGCCACGACCCCCGTCCCGCGAACTCGATCGGCGTATTCCCAACCTCTCTCGCTGACGAGTCGCAGATGTTTGCCTTCTCCAATGATCTGGGGGTTCACGCGCCGCATTCTGGTCCGTTCCTGGTTGAGGGGGAGCGGGGTTAAAAATCCTGGGCCGGCCTTGGCAAAAGCGAATTGGCAACGAAATCGTTCTCGAATCGTTCGGTCTGAGGATTCCACTGGATTGACCGCCCACACTCCCGAGCGATGTCGGCAAGATGGCAGATGGACAGGGACCGATTCCCCTCTTCGACTGGTGCGTTGGGGACTCCTCAAGTCTGGATGCAATCCAGCTAATTTTCCAGATGAGGACGGGCCACATGGCCGGAGCCCTCCCATTCGACCAAGACCTCCTCACCCGGGGCATCACGAACGAGATCAGGAGGATCCACCTCGAAGTGGTTTCGCCACATTTTCTATTGTTCCCCCTTCGCCGAAGAATTGGATGAATTTTCGATTTCGTATGATACGGAGTTTGGTTCCATTCGAGTAGACCATCCGCACGACCCAGAATCGACGCTCGATCCGTTGGGCGACCCGGCCATGTTTGGCCGGGCCACCCAGCGAATTCTCGTGACTGTGCCGAGTGTCCGCTGAAGTCGCTGTGTCTTCAGGGGAAGCAGACGTCACGCCGTGACCAGCACGAATCACGGAACGCAGCTCACGCGGTAAAATTGGCGACGGAAGAAGCACGACAAAAGTATGCCG
>JAGQQQ010000147.1 GCA_020426125.1 Planctomycetaceae bacterium | reverse complement strand
ATTTGGTCGCCCTGGTCCCTGGGACTTGGTCCGACAAATATAAGTCTGAGCTTGTACTCCGATTCTCAAGAATCGATCAAGGGAGATTCCATGATCTTGGCACCACATTTCGATTGCTGAGTCGCCAGCTTCACCTCAATCGCCTAAAATCATCTGAGAGGGAACGATTTCCCGCCAAACCACGAGTGGATTTGCAGGATGCGAAGCCGCTTCCCGCCTGTTCAGCCTATTGGAGTCGAATTCATGATGCGATTTGTGATCTGTTTTGCAGTTCTGTCTGCCCTATCCCCCATGTGCTTGGCTGATGGCTGGGGGCATTTGGAAGGTCAGATTACCCTTGACGGGGCGGTTCCCAGCATCGCTCCCTTGGTGAAAAAGGGAGATGCGACCGTCAAGGATGCTGCGGTTTGTGCCGCACAAGATGTGCCGAACGACGCCATGGCGTTCGATCCCGAAACGAAGGGGGTCGCGAATGTGTTTGTGTTCATGCGTCGAGCGCCGAAGAACATCCATCCCGACCTGAAAACCAGCAAAGAGAAGGAAGTCGAATTTGATCAGAAAGGGTGCCGGTTCCTTCCTCATGCCATGATCGTGCGGACCGATCAAACCGTCATCTGCAAATCGAGCGATGCGGTCGCCCACAATGTCCACACAAACCCTTTCACCAACTCTCCGTCGAACTTTATTGTGCAGCCGAATGACAGTGAGGGATTGGAAGTCAAGCTTCCCCAAGCGGAACGCCTCCCCGTGAAAGTCGTCTGCGATATTCACCCCTGGATGTTGGCGTGGTGGGTCGTCGTCGACCATCCCTATGCCGCTGTGACTGACGCTCAAGGGAAATTCCGAATTGAGAATCTTCCCGAAGGTGAAGTTGAACTCGCTGTCTGGCACGAAGCCACGGGATACATCGAACGGAAGCTGACCGTCAACATTCAGGACGGAAAGACGGAAGCCGTCGAGATCAAGGCTCCTGTTGGCGACTTCAAGGAGTGAAATTCCCCCCTTTCGCCGGCACCTGTCTCGCAGGCGAGATGTTCTTATCCGCTGGCACCCTCCTCTCCTCTTCAGGACAGGAGGGTGTTTTTTTTGCCCCCAGGGTCCAAGGGGTAACCAACGGCATACCAACCGGATCACGGTCTTCAAAGACCGAGGGAATTCGCTGTTCCGCGTTTTCTCACCGCGTTTCGGCCCGTGCGACCTGTTTCTGTTCAGTGAACTGATTGCATTCTCGACGATGCCAGAGATCCCGCGACTTGCAGAGCATCGCGGCAAAGTAGATTCGAGGGAAATGGCCAATGAGATGCCTCGATGGCATTCCAGTGGATTCCTTGACAACTCAAGTCAGGGAATATCGCTCGGATGAAATCGATCCGAACGTGTTGGCCCCGTGATGAAAAGCTCGATTCGAGTTGGCCATCCCTCCTCGTCCCTCAAAGATGGCGTTGTCCATGTCACAGTCGGAAAGCACCCTGACCTTCCTCCAGAAGCTTTTTGATACCGGTGGGTTTCATAGCCGCTGGAATACAAACGCTTGGGATCTGCAGTTGGGATGGCTTCACATCTTCTCCGATGTGGCGATCTTTTGCGCATTTGTCGCAATTCCCATCGGGATTGCCAACTTTCTGTTTCGCAGACGAGATTTTGGCGTTCCTTCGGTGATGTGGCTCTTTGTCGCCTTCATTCTCGCCTGTGGAATTACCCATCTCTGTGAGGCGGCCACGTTTTGGTATCCCGCGTATCGCTTCGCGGGGTTATGGAAGTTGACGACCGCCGTGCTCTCGTGGGCCACCGTTGTGGCTCTCGTGCGACTTGGTCCGCGATTTCTGGCGCTGCCGGATGCCCGGGAGTTGATGGAGCTACTTCAACACGAACAGGCGGAACGGGTCCTGATCGAATCCCATCTGCAACAAAAACGAGCCCTGTTGAGCAACATTGTTGAGAATGCTCCCTGCGGAATCTACTGGACCTCGATCAACGACGATGAGGATTCCCAGGGGGAACGCCATTCCGATCACGCGGAGCCGGTTTTTGAGGAAAGGGAAGCGACCGCAGAGGATTCGCTCAACTGCCAACTCACTGTCGAAGGGTTTCGTAAGGAGGATCTCGAGGCTCTGAAATCCGGTCAAGTCGAGACCAATGAGGAGCGTGTGTTGTACGTCGATGGACAACCGCGGGTCATGCTTTGCAATCGGTTCCCGGTCCGTGACGACGATGGCCAGATTTTTGGCGTGTTGGGGATTTTGTCGGATATCACCGACCGGATCGAGCAAGAAAAGGCACTTCGGGAAAGTGAGCACCGTTTTCGGGCCACATTTGAGCAGGCGGCGATGGGAATCGCCCATGTCGGAGTGGACGGGACCTGGCTCAAAGTGAATCACAAACTTTGCGAGATCTTAGGGTATTCCAGTGCAGAACTCGCGAAAATGACCTTCCAGGATGTCACGCATCCGGATGATCTCGACGAGGACCTCAGGTTGGTTCAGCGGGTGATCAACAACGATATCACCGACTACTCGGTGGAGAAGCGGTACATTCGAAAGTCGGGGGACGTGGTCTGGGTGAATCTCACCGTTTCGTTGCTCAGGAATGACGATGGCACTCCGAACCATTTTGTGTCCGTCGTCGAAGACATTACTGAACGAAAACGAGTCGCCGAACAGGTGCTGATCGCCCAACGTCAGGCGAACGAGGCCAACCGCGCGAAGAGTGATTTCTTGGCTCACATGAGCCATGAAATCCGGACTCCGCTCAACGGGATTCTGGGTTTTGCCGAGCTGCTCAAACGGGGAGTCGGGACACCATCGCAGCAGCGGTCCCATATTCAAACGATCCTTTCCAGCGGCCGGCACCTGCTGACGCTGATTGACGACGTCCTAGACCTGTCCAAGATTGAAACCGGGAACTTCCAGCTTGCTCGGGAACCGGTGTCGCCGCATCAGATCATCAGCGAGGTGATGTCCATCCTTCGAGTCCGGGCTCAGGAAAAGTGTGTTTCTCTAGAAGCCGAATGGATGACCGCGACCCCGGAGTTCATCCACACGGATGCCGCGCGCCTCCGGCAGATTCTCATGAATGTTGTTGGCAACGCCATCAAGTTTACGGAAGAAGGCCAGGTCCGGGTTCGCGCCAGCATTGATCAGGATTCGCCAGAGCCACGTTTCGTTGTCGAGGTTTCCGACACGGGGATCGGAATTCCCCCGGACCGCCTGCAAGCGATCTTCGAGCCCTTCTGTCAGGCGGACAGTTCCATTACGCGAAGATTCGGGGGAACCGGTCTGGGCATGACGATCAGCAGAAAGATCGCCAGGGAGCTGGGAGGAGAAATCACCGTGTCCAGTGAGGTCGGTCTGGGAAGTACCTTTCGCATCTCGGTGAGCACCGGTCCGCTTGAAGGGGTCGAAATGTCCGTCTCTCCCCGATCGGAGGCACTACATGACTCACATGCGACATTTCAACTCCCGTCCACCTCTTTGTCGGGAATTCGAGTTCTGCTCGCGGAAGACGGTCAAGCCAATCGTGAACTGATTCAACTGCTTCTCGAGGACGCGGACGCCGAAGTGACGGTTGTGGTCAATGGGCGAGACGCCGTCAACGCGGTGCGCTCGCGACCGTTTGACGTCGTGTTGATGGATATGCAAATGCCGATTCTCGATGGGTATTCCGCGACGCGTCGGATTCGGGAAGACGGCCAGGAACTCCCCATTATCGCGTTGACCGCGCATGCGATGAGGGGGGATGCCGACAAGTGTTTCGAAGCCGGTTGTTCCGGGTATCTCACCAAACCGATCGATCTGACAGAGCTTCTGGTCGCGATCTTCCAAGCCGCGGAATCTTCCTCAAGAAAGAGCCCACCATCAAGTCGGGAAACGGCTTCCTGGGAGGATTCCGCCGTGGAAGTCGCTCTCAAGGAGATTCGTTCGACTCTGCCAGTTCACCAGCCGGCAATCTCTCGGATCGTCTCCGCATTCGTTCAGCAGCTTTTCGAGAAACTCGACGAAATGCAGGAAGCCCTACGGCACCAGGACGACAATCGCTTGGGAGAATTGGCCCATTGGCTGAAAGGTTCCGGAGGCACGATGGGGTTTGCCTGCTTCACCAAACCAGCGCAGAAACTGATGGAGCAATGCCATCATGACTCACCAGCAGATCGCGGGCAGATCGAAGACATTGTCGATCACATCGCCGAATTGGCCAGTGCCATCCGGGCTCCCGATGAGGCTGCTTCAGAGAATCTGATTGAGAACGCTTCAACTTAACAGACACATCGAACCGGTTTGAACTCGAATATTCCCTTGAGACATTCAGCAGGGGCCATCCAAGGAAACGCAGGAAGAACCTATGTTCAATACACTTCGACGCTCCGTCAAAAGGCCGATTTCATTCGCTGATCCGAAGGAGAAATCCTTGGAAGATGTTCTTGACTTTGTCAATTCCCGGTTTGGATGGGAACTTCAAGAGGCCGTCAATGAGTTCAACGATGAGCAGGCAAGTTTTCGAGACGCGAAAATCCTGGTCGTGGATGATGAACCGTTGATGCTGGAGATCATCCAAGCGTTTCTCAAAGAAGAGGGATACCGGCATCTGTCCGGGATCTCTGATCCTCATCAGGCGATCCAAGAGATCCTCCGTGAGCGACCGGATCTCGTACTTCTCGACCTTCAGATGCCCGAGCTGAATGGGATCGATGTCCTCCGGGCCATACGAATCCATCCCGAGTTGGGGCGGACTCCCGTTGTGGTGTTGACGGCCGCCACTGATGAGGAGATCAAGTTGCAAGCCTTGAAACACGGCGCCAACGACTTTCTCACGAAGCCCATTTCGGATCGAGAACTTGTTGTTCGCGTGAAGAATATTGTTCTCGCCAAGGCGCGTGAGGACCATTTGCAGTCCATCGAACGGGAAAAAAGGATTGTCGCCGAACGCGAACTCAGCGCCGCGGATGAGATTCAATCCCAACTGTATCCGCGAAGATCGCCCCAAAAACGAGGAATCGATGTCGCCGGAGCAGCCTATTCCGCCTGTAAGGGCTGCGGCGACTACTTTGACTTTTTCACATTACCGAACGAAAACCTCGCGCTGGTCGTGGGCGACGTTAGCGGTCACGGAATGGCTTCCGCCCTTCGGATGGTCGAGGCCCGGGCCTACCTCCACTCTCTGGCAAAGTTTCAGGTCGACCCGAGCGGAATCCTCACCGAACTCAACCAGTTCATGATCAGTGAGGCCGCCTACGGGGAGGATGGCGAAGGTCAGTTTATTACCATGTTCTTTGCCAGCATTGATCTTGAGCTGCGGACCATGTCCTACGCATCCGCGGGTCATTCCGCTTACCTGCTCCGACAGGGGGGGGAAACGGTCCAATTCACTGGGACCGGACTTCCGCTCGGCGTCGCCGATCTGCCGATCGATCCCTCGGAATTGGTCCGGTTGGAGCCCGGAGACAAACTGCTGATTCCCACCGATGGCATCGAAGAAGCGATGTCCGAGTCAGGGGAACAATTCGGGGCCGAGCGCATGCTGAATGTGATTCGCCATCATGCCTACCAAAAGAGCGCGGAATTGATTGAAACTCTCTATCAATCAGTTCAACGATTCACCAAGGGAACCGCCCAGCGGGACGACATTACATCGATCCTGGCCGCCTTTCGTGCTCCCAATCCCCTGGGGGACTCCGATCTGTGGTCATAAGAAGCATCCTCTCCAGATGCTGACCAAAGCCCATGCCAAGGTGGGGGGCCATGCGGGACGCGAGAGAACCGGGGTTCGATCACTTCACCCCTACGATCGCTCGTTGAACCCCACAACGCTCCGGCCTCTCATCCGGTACGGAACGCCCCACCGGAAAAGCGATCGAACACAGTCCATCAACGGACGACGCGGTTCATCAGGTCGGTTACACGTTGGTGCCGCCGGGCGAACTCGTCCAGTTCCGTTTCTGCGGCCTTCGCCAAATCTCGTTGGACTTTCTTCTCAACACGAAGCAGCACTTCGTTGGTCAGGCCAGCCGTTCCCTTTTCCCGGAGCAAGGCAATCAGTTCCAATGCCTGCCGGGCGTCTTCGTTTCGGTCGCCCAATTGGTCGGTCGCGATTTGCGCCGCTTTCAACAGGGCGTCTTCCGCGGCCTGTTGATCCCCGGTCAGCAACAAGGAACGTCCCATTTCCAGAAGAACGTCCGCGTAGATTTCATTGTCGTCCCCCAATTCCTGCCGGACCTTCTGTTCCAGATTGGTCAGTTCCGCGATTGCCGTGGTGGGGTCTCCGAGGAGGCGATGCGCTCGTGCGACGTTATTCATTGCCTCGAAAACTTGAGGATGGCTCTCTCCCAAGGCTTCGAGCAGTAGACGCTCTCCCACCTCAACGAGTTCCGCGCCTCGCGTTCTCTCGTCGGTCTCCAGCAGAACGTTCCCGAGTTGGGAAACGGTTCTCGCATACTCGGGGTGTCGGCTTCCATACTTCTCTTCAATCAACCCCACGGCCTGATTTAACGTCGCCTTGGCCAAGCCATGTTCCCCGAGGTCAGAATAGACATCGCCAGCACGGCTGAGAAACGAGGCATACTCCGGATGGTCTTGGCTCAACGACTCCGCTGCGATTGTTCCAGCGACTTCGATTGCCTGTCTCGCGAGATCTCGTTCCTGATTCTTCGCCTGAAGTTGCGCGAGTCGGGACATTGCAACCGCGAACGCCCAACTCTTTGGTCCCAGTCTCGTTTCGAAAACTTCGACCGAATTCAACACCGTCGATTCCGCGAGCTGCCGCTGGCCCCGTTCAAATTGAATCACCGCCAGGTCCAAAGTGGCCAAGGCATAGCTAGGATGGTCGGTTCCATGTTGCCGGGCGAGAAGATCGCATGCCCGCTCCACCAAAGGGGCCGCCTCCTTCATCCGTCCCAGCTTTCGGAGCACGGAGGCGTGTTGAATCAGAATTTGAGCGGCTCTGGGATCATTCCGGCCGATTGTCGCATCGATGATCGACAGGGACTTCTGGGAGAAGACAAGCGCTTCCGAGATCTCTCGACGGCGTGTCGCCGCTTGTGAGGCATTTCCCCAGGCGACGGCAACCTCGAATGCCTGAGGACCCTGAATCTGTTCCTGCATTCGAGCCGCCTGGACAAACGCGGCGTAAGCCTCCTCGTGATGATCCAATTTCATGGCAATCGTTCCGGTCAGATTGGCATTCTCCGCGATGGCTCGTTTGTCCCCCATTTTTTCAAATGCCATTCCAGCCGACTTGGCGACTTGGAAAGCCTTTTCCAGATCATCCGTTTCCGAAAGAAAATACGCGAGGTTATTGAGTTGAGTGATGGTCTGTTCATGTTCTTCTCCGAGCACAGCTTGCGACATGCGCAGGGCGTGTTGTTGCATCGTCGCGGCCCACTTCGCGTCTCCTCGTTGCATCAGGCAATTCGCACAATCCGCCAGCGCACCAGCTACAACGGGAGACTGCCCCAACGCCCGATAGGCGATCTCGGCCGCGAGTTTGGCTTCTTCAAACGCCTCTCCCCCCCTTTCCACGGTCACCATTGCATCGACATAAGCGCGAAGAGCAAATGCCGTATTGATGTATTCCGGTCCGAGTAGGTCTTGATGGATCGCGGCACATTCTTTCAGTTTCGAAATCGCCAACTCAGGCTGACCGTCTTGCTGGTGCTGTTTTCCTTCGCGAAAGATCTCCAACGCGCGGACCAATCGCCGACGTTGCTCGTCCGACAGGGTGTTGGTGAACTTCGCTCGGCGAAGTTGGTTCTTCGCCAAACGTGTTTCCCAGTGGGAATTCCCACCATCCCATTCAATCCTCCTCTCCACAATTTCCTGGCGCAGGGCGATCTCTCGATTCACGTCGCGAAGTTCAAAATGGTCCGCCAGAAAGATCATCAGCCCAAGATGTTCGTCTAGGAGATGCCGGCGCAAGTCCGCGGGAAGATTCTGTTCCAGAAGTCGCTTCTCGCTGGCATACGCCAGTTCGACGAGTCGAACCTTCTCAGCCTCGTCGTCCGCCTGAAGGAATGCGTTGAGGTGCTGTTGCCGTTGGTCAAGTTCGGCCTGAATGTCAAAGGATTCCGCCGAACGGGCGACGGCCAAGGGGAGGGACAACAAGACGAGCAACAGGAAAAAACCGATTCGCGTTTCGAGGAATTGAGACTTCGACAAGTGTCTCATGGTGTGATTCCCTGCGTCCGTAAGTGGATCCGTTTTCGAAGAGAGAGGGGCTATACCCAGAATTCCAGAATTCGGTCAATCCTGATACGGATTTCGAAAAACCGATTCCCCTGATTCAGCAATAAATGCGGATCGTTCTTGCCGGAACTTGAGGAAAACTGGAGTTCGCCGAACGATTTCCGTCAACTCGGATCTTCGATCAAATTGGCTGACGCTCTTGTGATCAATTTGACACGCCCGGACCCATATGGTTAACTTGATGAGTTAGGTCCGACACGTCGATAAGGAAAGAATGCGACGAATTGTCGGTCACTTCCTCCCCCCCTTCCCTTCCTCAATGACTGTAGCGAAGGCCCTCCCATGTTGACTCTCCTCGGGAAACGCACACCGCTTTGCGATCGTTTGGACCGCCGCGCCTTTCTGCGAATCGGCGGACTTGCACTCGGGGGCATGACGCTCCCCCAGATTCTGCGCGCCGAACAGGTGGCCGGTCTGCCCCACAATAACAAAGGGATCATCCAAATCTTTCTTCCGGGTGGTCCCCCGCATCAGGATATGTGGGACATCAAGATGGAAGCCCCCTCGGAGATCCGTGGGGAGTTTACGCCCATTCAGACCAAGGTCCCGGGCGTGGAAATTTGCGAACTGTTTCCACGAATTGCTTCCGTCGCGGACAAAGCCACCTTTATCCGGTCGATCGTCGGCGCGACGGGTTCTCATTATTCATTTCAATGTCTCACCGGTCAGACCGATCGAAATCAACCTCTCGGTGGTTGGCCCGCCTTGGGATCAGTCCTTTCCAAGCTCTATGGGCCTCGTGACCCGGCGATGCCCGCGTACGTTGGCCTCTCCCCGAAGTGTGGACACGCCCCTTGGGGGGACAATGGCCAGCCAGGCTATCTCGGCGTGGCCCACGCGCCGTTCACCCCTAATGGAGATGGGAAGGAAGACCTCGTTCTGAACGGCATCACGCTGGACCGCCTGAACGACCGCAAGCAGGTGCTGTCCGCCTTTGACCGGTTCCGGAGCCAAGTCGACCACTCCGGAATGATGGAAGGATACGATGCATTCACGCAACGTGCTTTTGGGATCCTCACCTCCAGCCAGTTAGCGGATGCCCTGGATCTCGAACAGGAACCCAAAGAACTTCGCGATCGCTACGGTTACGGCGAGGACAAACTTCAGGCTGACGGCAGTACCCGATTGCTGACGAACTTCCTGCTCGCCCGCCGGCTCATCGAAGCGGGGGTCCGATGTGTATCCCTGTCGTTTAGCCGCTGGGATTGGCACGGCAACAATTTTGGCCGGGCTCGTCAGGATTTCCCCATGCTTGATCAGGCGGTGAGTGCCTTGATTGAAGATTTGGAAGCGCGGGGGATGCTCGACGACGTCTCGATTGTCGTCTGGGGCGAATTTGGAAGAACCCCGAAAATCAATAACAATGCCGGTCGCGATCACTGGCCTCAGGTGTCCTGCGCGATGCTGGCCGGCGGCGGACTTCGGCACGGACAGGTCATCGGAGCGACGAACCGCCTCGGCGAACACGCGGCGGATCGGCCCGTCCACTTTCAGGAAGTCTTCGCGACACTCTATTCCTCATTGGGAATCAACGTCGACCATGTGACTCTGAAAGACCTTCAAGGCCGCCCCCGGTTCCTGGTCGATCAAAACGCCTACCGCCCCATGCCAGAGCTGGTCTGACACAGCTCTCTTCGAGGGGCACGTCCGTCGTGGTCGCTGGAATTCGCTCACAGAGTGTTTTCTTGACTGCGGCCCCCTGTTCGAAATGAAGGTCGGGCTCCGCCCCCGGAGCCAATCCATTCTCGGAATTGCGACTCGGTCGAATTGCGACTCGGTCATAGGGGGTTGGACCGCCTCACAGCGATCGCTTTCGCTTCGGGCGAGACTTTGATCGCTCTGGGACTTTGGAAGTCGAACGACGGAAATTTGAAACCAACCGCCCCGTCAAGATGACACCGGTCCCGATGGAAGGTGTTCGATGAGATAACGAATGATCAACATCCGAACATGGACTAAAGTGCCTGGTC
>JAGQQQ010000146.1 GCA_020426125.1 Planctomycetaceae bacterium | reverse complement strand
AGATCCTGGGAATGGATCCCGACGCGCGAGAGTTGTCGGGATCCGTTTGCATTTTGACGTTATCGTGTGACGGAGCCCGTTGAATATAGACATGACGAATTCCGATGTTTCGTAATGCCTTTCGAAAGAAGGACACGTTGTCTGACATTCTGGCCTTGCGGGCGAATCTTCCGTTGCCTCCTTTACTGATCGACCTGATCAACGCTGGAGAATGGAGGGAAATTGATCAGGATTTGCTCCGCAAATGCCTGGCTTTTGAACTCGATCCGGTCGAACCAATCAGTTCACACAACGCCATGCTTCTCAACTCAGGACCTCTCATGCCGCCGGGAGACGTCGAGAGTGAGCAGTTTCACGAATATCGGGGGTCGATGTCGGTCGAGCGCACTCTGCCTTGGATTGATATTGAAAAGACCCTGTTCATCATGTGCAATCAGCGGATTGGAGACGACTGTGGAATTGCGCTGGACTACCGAACCGGCCAGCAGACACCCATGGTCATCGGGAGTGACTGGTACTCCGAGAGTCGCGGGGTCATTTACCGCAGGGTCGCCGGGACGTTTGAGGAGTTCGCCTGGATGTTGGGGCTCGCCCGTCGCTGAAATCTTCAACTCCGTCCCCCATGCGGTCACGATCTTCAACCAGTTCGGCTTCAATTCCCCTCCATTGGGAAGGAGACGCCGTTTAGGAGTACAGTTATGAATATGCAGTTTTCAAGTCGTGTTGTCCTGTGCGCGATCGTGACGTTCTGGACGGGAGTCGTTCACTCCGCCGAGGTCTATCATGCCCAAGGAGAGTTTTCCGGTGAACCGACGGCGACATCAATTCTGTTGCAGTCGCGGTTGACTGCGATTCCCGGACCTAATCTCGATGAGGACGGTGATGTTCCTGGTGCGAGTGGTGTCGCTCGCTTCGAATACAGTGAGTCACGGGATTTCCAAAACTCCCGATTCACTGACTGGATGAAAGCTGTTCCGGAATACGATTCTATCGTTCGCGCCCGACTCGACGGCCTGGAACCGGGCACCCGGTATTTCTATCGGCTGATCTATGGACCGGAAGAGTCCGCGCCACAAACGGGACCAACTCGGGAGTTCAAGACGCTTCTGTCGAAGGAGATGCGGAAACCAGTTTCCTTCATCATGGGGAGTTGCCAGAACTATGCGTTCTTCATGTACGGAAAGAACCAGAATAGCGAACCTGCTCCCGAAGCGGACCGCAAATTGGGGTATCCCGCATACGCGGCGATGCTCGAACGGAAACCCGATTTCTTCATTGGGACGGGGGACATCGTCTATTACGACCATCCCGCCGCGACGGCTGCCAAGACGTTGCCCGAACTTCGCAAAAAGTGGCACGAGCAATTCCGACTCCCGCGTCTGGTCGACTTCTTTGGCGAAACCCCCGCCTATTGGCTGAAGGATGATCACGACTATCGCTTCAACGATTCTGATCTTGGGGGAGACCGAAAGCCGGACCCACCAACGGGAATTGCGATGTTCCGCGAGCAGATGCCGATCCTTCCTTTTGGGGATTTGACCACGCCGACCTATCGAACGCATCGCATTCACGCAGATCTGCAGATCTGGTTTCTCGAAGGACGCGACTACCGTTCTCCCAATCGGATGGAAGACGGACCCGAAAAATCCATCTGGGGAGACGAGCAGAAGGCCTGGCTCAAACGCACGCTGAAGGAGAGTGACGCGACGTGGAAAATTCTGGTCAGCCCCACTCCCATGGTCGGCCCCGACTCAAAGAACAAGAAGGACAACCACACCAACCTCGGTGGTTTTCGACATGAAGGGACCGAGTTCTTCGAATGGGTTCGTGATGAGCGGATCGCCGGGTTGATGACCTTTTGCGGGGACCGCCACTGGCAATATCACAGTGTCCATCCCTTGGGAATCGAAGAATTCTCCTGCGGGGCGCTCAACGATGAGAACGCCATCAGTGGGGTTCGTCCCGGGGCCAAGAACAGTACCGACCCAGAAGGTCTGATCGATCAGAAGTTTCTCTATCCCAAACCGTCGGGCGGGTTCCTCCATGTGCGAATTGGCTCAGACCGTCACCTGCGAATCGACTTGTGCAACGACGAAGGGGAGTCGTTGTACCACGTTGAGAAAACTTCGTCCTAACGCCATTGCCCTTCGCCGGGATCGGATCGTCCTCAATGGGGAACACCTCTCGCCTCACGGCTCTCACAAGAGTCGTTCTCTCACTTCGCGACGACGGAGATCCTCAAGCAAACGCGACGTTTGCTCCAGAGTCGAAATTGAGCCTGGGAATGTGTCCGTTGGCCTCCAATTCGTTCGCTTCGGCACGAGCGGACGTAAAACCAGCCTTGAGAGGACGGATCACGTCTAAGGCCTTCTGAAACCGGTCTGGAGAGTCGGTCGCCAAGACATCGATGACATACACGCAGAGACGATGAATGTTGTGGGCGACTTCCCCTTGGTCGGGATCAATCCCTTCCAACAACAACAAGATCAGCCGGACGCAACGCAACTGGGCCTGAATGAGTCCGATCAAGTCCCCTTCGACGAGCAATTGATCGGCCGTCTCCAGTGATCGCTCCGCTTCGTCGTAGATGGCCAGTAGCATGTCGGCACGAGTCCAGTTATGGCTTGCGTGACGTCGATACAATTTCTGCGGATTCATGAGAAAAGACCTTCTTCTGTGAACTTCGAATCCGTCCGCGCTGTAACCATCGTCCTCCGGGCGATGACGTTTCATCATCGCGACACATTCGGTCGCAGTTGCTGAAGTCCCGTCAGTTGAGCCGCGAGGAAGCTGCTCGTCGTCTGAAGTTCGCTGATCGCCGATTCCAAGGCGACGAACTGCGCGACCAGATCATCGCGCTGCCGGGCAAACAGTTCTTCCTGACGGGTAATCGTCTCATCCAACGTTCGCAGGCGGATCTCGTATCCTTCCTGAACGGCGGCGATGTCACCCGATTCGATGTTGGTGATGCTGCGCGTGAGCTGTCCCCATTGCGTCGCGAGTCCGGTGGTGACGGTTACCTCCGCTTCCGGCCCCGCCACGAGATCGCCGGCCGCCAGGGTGACAAGCGCCTTCAGTCCTGCGGTGTACTGGTTGTTGACCAGTCCAGAGAGAATGCGGCCATTTCCCGAAGCAGCTTCGGTGACGCCATTGACGGTGAACGACCCAGCGACATTCTGGCCAAAGTCAGTGGGGTTACTGGAAAGGCCCAATAGCGTGGTCGCCGTTCCGCCGAGAATCGTCACTTGGGAACTGGAGCCGTAGGCATTGGAGGTGAGTTGCAACTGACCGGAACCATCCAGAGTGGCCGAGACGGTCCGGCCATTGAGTTCTGATGACGAATTGATTTCCGATTCCAGTAGCGAGACCAGTTCCTGGGGAGTGTAGGTCCCGATGGCCAGCGTGATCGAGATGTCGACGCCGTCCACGGTGAGATCGAGTGTGTTGTCGAGTGCGGTGAACGTCGTCGACGCCGCGAGTGGAGTATCACCAAGGATCGTCGCCCGCTCCGCGACTTGGGTGATATCAACCGAATAGGAACTCACGCCCGCTTGGGGACGGAAGCCATCGAGCAGGAACTCGACTCCGTTGTGGGTGGACGAGGCGTCGAAGGAGAACAGGCTTCGCAGATCGTTGGCGGAGATCCCGTCGATGCGTCCCGACAGCGCATCTTGCAGCCGGCCCTCATTGATGGCTAGCCGCCCTTGATCGTTGAGAGAGATTCCCAGAACGGATAATCGGTTGGCGGTGGGGCTTAAGTCAGGAACGACATCCAACACTGCAGCCCGCAGGTCGTTCTGAATGTCGGTGATCGCGCGGTCGCCGTTGAGCAGGCCCGCTTGATCCGTCTCCGGATTGTAGCGGACCAGCTCATCACTGTAGTTCATGATCCCGTTGAAGGAATCCACGAAGTCATGGATGGTCGCTGAGGCCGATTCGGTGGAGTTGGTGACTTTGACTTGAATCGGTTTGCCGGCATCGGCGGCCAGGAGATCGAGCGTCACTCCTTCAATCACGTCGGTGATGGTATTCGTTGCATGCGCGACCGTGATCGCCCCGGGGCCGGACCCCAGTCGAATCTCAGCATCCGCCGCGGCCTGGACGGGATTTCCCAAATCGAAGGTCGGTTGCGTCGCCAGACCCGCCGTGGCCCCGAGGTTGTTCGTGATCTGAATCTCGTTGGCGAGCCCCGTTTCATTCGCTGTGAGCAACAAGCGAGAGGCGGTGCCGTCGCTGACGGTGGTCGCGGAGAGACCAGCGTCGGCGTCGTTGATCGCATCCGCCAGGCCTTGCAGTGTGTTGTTCGTGCTATCGATGGTGATCGTCACCGCGTCGCCGGCTCCGACCTGAAGCGTGAGCGTCCCCTCAGTGATGGTCGCATCCGTGTCCGCGAATCCCTGACTGGCGACTTGATGCGCTCGCGCCAATTCGTCGACGGTGATTTGATACGTCCCCAAGGCCGCTTCGTTCTCCGCCGAAACAAGCAGGGCCGATTCCTCGCTCACCGCGACGCTACGATCAAAGAAAACACTATTGTGGGACCGGGCCAGCCTGTCCGCAATCGACTGAAATGTGGCCAACTGGACGTCGAGTGAATCGTACGCCGCTTTGCGGGCCTGCAACTCTTGTCGACGGATCCCCAATCGGTCGATCTGGGTCTGCTGAATGTTGAGCAGCCCGTCGATGATGGCTTCGGTATCGATTCCAGAGATCAGTCCATCGATCGTGAGCATGGGGAGAAGTCGGGGTCAGGGGGAGGGAGTCAGGGATGAGTGTGGGAATGGTCGCGGCGTCCCGGTCCGAGCGGAACGCCCGCTGGAATGACTGTCACTCCAACGGGCGTTCTCGGAACGGGCGGAAGGGTTACCCGAGCAACGACAGGACCAACTGAGGCAACTGGTTGGCGTTCCCCAAGACGGACGTGCCGGCTTGGACGAGCACTTGTTGCTGCGTGAAGTTGGCGATTTCTTCTGCGAAGTCGGTGTCACGAATGACGGACTCCGCGTTGACCGTATTTTCAAGCGTCGTCCGCAGGTTGTTTGCGGTCGAACTCAAGGTGTTCTGCTGGAAGGCCCCGAGATCTCCACGCAGAGTGGTGATGTCGTCGATGGCGGCATCAATGACTGAGATCGCATCTTGAGCCCCGTTGGCAGTGGTCACGTCGATCTCATCCAGGTTATTGAACTGGTTGTCGGCAACACCAACCCCGAGCGAGCCGGGATTCACGCGATTGATGGAGACATTCGCGGTTTGATAGGCGTTCGGGCCGATCTGGAACTGGAGGGAGTTGTCCGTCACCGAAATGTTCCCCAGAGCCCCGGTGTAGGTCGATGTCGCATCACCGGCATCAGCGGCAACCGTGATGGAAATTCCTGACGGATCCCCGGTGCTGGCGGTCAGCGTAATCCCGGAGCCGGTGGCGGCGACACCGCCGATTGTTCCCGCGATGTCGACGCCGGTGTCATTCAAGGTGACATTCCCAAAACCGGAGGTGGTCGCACCAGCGGCGGTGTCAGAGACGACCTGAATGGTGGCCCCGGAACCGAATTCGGTGGAGTACAGCCGGGTGGTGCCTGTCACGTCTTCGGCAACCACACCCGTTTGAGCGGTGAACTCATTGATCCGATCGATCACGTCCGCCTGAGTGAAACCCACTTCCAGGGAGATCGCGACGCCGTTGACAGTGAGTGTTTCGGCTGCGGTGAGGGCTCCAGTCTGGGTTCCACCGTTGTTGACAGTCGCCCGTTCGCCGGCGGTGGTCACCACGACGTCGTAGGCTCCAGCGACAGTGTCGTTGCTGACGCCCAGGACCGAGACGTCGGCACTGGAGGCGGTACCGCTAATCCCGGACGAACCGTCCAGCAGCTTCTTCGTCAGGAACTGGGTGTTGTTGGCAATCCGGTTGATCGTATCCAGGGCATTCGCGATTTCCGCCTGGTTGGCGGCCAGGGCGTCTTCGTCATTGATCCCAGTATTGGCGGAATCGATGGCGAGTGAACGGACCTTGACCAGCAGCGCGTTGATTTCGCCAAGGGCTCCTTCGGCCGTCTGCACGAGCGAGACGGCTTTCTCGGAATTCTCGATGGCCTGTTTCAGGCCGGCGATTTGAGCACGCTGCTTTTCGGAGATCACGAGAGCCGCAGGACCATCGGCCCCCCGGTTCACCTTGAGACCCGAGGAGAGCCGTTCGACGGAAGTCGTCAACCGCTGATTCGCTCGGTTCAAGTTGTTCTGTGCATTCAGAGATGCAACGTTGTTGGCAATGGTCAAACCCATTTCAAAACCTCTTTCGTAGTTGGTTCGTGTTGGGGACTCGTTGCCTCATGCAACTGCGGGGCCGCTCCGTGGTGATCAGTCATCACGAACGGTTTGAAAAGACAAACTCGAGTAACGGGGAAAAAGCGACCAACTCGGCAGCTTCGCGTGAAAACAACTCACCAGATCGAATTTCGGCCCTGGCTTGTTGAATGGCGTCATCCTCACCTTCGGGGAGTTGTTGCAGGCGGTCCACAAGTGATCGCACCTCGACATCTGACACGGATGCGGCGACGTTCGCCGCATCAATACCTGATTTCGAAGCGGTTCTCGTTGCCGTTCCCAAGACCGGGCCGTGAGAGGAATGCGGACCGGTCGGGTAATTCAACGAGTGTTGGTCATCATGGATTCTTTGAATCTGCATGGGATGTCCTCCAGCAAGAAACGACACAAAGGTGATCGAAGGGGTCTTGGAAAACTTGCCCCCAAAATTTTCTATCAATTCATGACGAGACGTCGTCGATGACATTACCGCGAATAGAGAAGGTGTAACGGTCGTATCGATCGTTCGACCTCGGTCCCTTCGGGTCAGTCTCACCGTGCAAATCCGCGTGATACGCCACCAACCTCATCGGACGGAATCTTTCCTTCACAAAGTCGGGAGCCTTATCAGCATGCAACGTTCGGTCGTAGGCCTGTTTTTGGGAACGGTGCTATGCTCGGTTGTGGGGATCTGGAGCGGGGTCGAACTGAGGCAACACGGCTTGCTGCAGTTGCCGGCGACTGCCGGGAAGAACGCGGTTCTCGATCCCCCTTCGCCGAAAATCACTTCG